>CP109469.1 GCA_036227345.1 Streptomyces sp. NBC_01463 | reverse complement strand
ACGGTCAGCCGTACCCTGCGGCGCGGCCAGCCGGAAGCGCGCTCCGGGCGCGACCGCCCAGCCGCCGCTGAAGCGGCGCACGAAAAACGCGAAAGCGTTTCACGATAAATGCGAAAACTCCATTCCCTCCGATAGATGAAACGGTTAAACACCCAAATCTGATAACTGAACGAAGTACAACGGAACGGTAATCCACGTGCTGCGCGCATTGAAGCGAAGGAATTCGCTACGCGAATTCATAAAGGTGCTGCGCACCTTTTATAAACCGCTGCGCGGTTTATAAGTATTCACGCTGCGCGTGAATTGGGTTACCGCTGCGCGATAACCCATGACCGCCCTCCGCTGCGCTCCGTGCGGGGTCGTCCGCTGCGCTCCCTCCCACCGGCTCCGCCGGGCAGCGAATGGGCGGGGTGAGGGTGCATCACTGCTGGTCTGTGTAGGATCCCGAGGAAAAAGCCACCCCTGAATGGTGACAGCACGTCATCCCAGGAGGGTGCCGGCCTCCCGGGCGATGAGTGCGGATTCCGCTGCGCTCCACCCGCGCCTGACACCCCTTCATGCACGCCTTGGATCGTAGTTACGTGAATGAGTTACCTGAAGCCTGCCGCCTACGGGCACTGTTGCGCTAGGGTGGTATCCAGATATAACGGATGCCGATACCCGCATCATGTATCACTGATGTGCTGTGTAGCATCCCGAACCGATCACTACCCCCTCTGAGGGGTGCTCGTCTCTTCTCGGATTCCGGAGATCAGATATGCCGAGTGCAGAGAAATTCGCGCTGCGACCTCATCAGGTTGAGGCGGTTGACGCTGTCGTGCGTGGCCTTGATATCCCGCCGGGCAACCGCGTTCCGGATGATGGTCTGCGGGCCACTGTGGTGGCAGCGTGCGGTACGGGGAAGACGCTTATCGCTGCGCATTCCGCGCTGCGACTGGCCCGCCACGGGCGGGTACTCGTCTTGCTGCCCACCCTGGATCTGCTGACGCAGACGGTGCGGGAATGGCGGGCAGCCGGCCACAACGGGCCCGCGGTCGCGGTGTGCTCGCTGCAAGACGACCCGCACCTGTGGGACCTCAAGGTCCGGTCCACGACCAGTCCTCCGCAGCTAGCGCTGTGGCACGGGCGGGGGCCGGTGACGGTGTACGCCACCTACGCCTCACTGCCCGTCCTGGCAGAAGCCCACGAAGGCACCTACGGGCTCCCCATGGACGTCTTCGACCTGGTGGTCGTCGACGAAGCCCACCGAACCAGCGGGTCGATGGGGAAGGCATGGGCTGCCATCCACGACCAGGACGTCATCCCCGCCATGCGCCGGCTCTACATGACCGCCACCCCCCGCATCTGGAAGGAACGCCCACCCCGCCCCGCATGGACAGAGCAGCAGGCCGGCTTCGAGAACATGCGGGATCCGTTGCCGCAGGAGCTGGCCTGTTCCATGGACGACCCGGAAATCTTCGGGCCCGTCGTGTACGAGCTGTCACTGGCGTCGGCGGTGTCCCGGGGTCTTCTGGCCAGGTATCAGATCGTGGTGGTGGAACTCACCGACCCCGTCGTCACCCCGGCAAAGCTGTCCGGTCCGCAGAAACGGGACGAGGACGTCCGCGGGCAACGCATGGGCGCCCTCCAGGCCGCACTCCTGGAAACCATGGCCGAACACCAGCTGCAGACCACCATCACCTTCCACCACCGCACCGTCGAGGCCTCCGCGTTCGCGGAGGGGCTGGGGCGGGTCGCGAAGCGGCTGCACGCCGCCGACCCAGGACGGTATCCGGAGCGGGTGTGGGCGGACTGGCTGTGCGGGGAGCACGAGCCCGACCACCGCCGCCAGATCCTCGGTGACTTCGGCCGCCGGACCGGGCGCGCCGTGCTCTCGAACTGCCGGGTCCTCGGCGAGGGCGTTGATATTCGGGCGGTGGATTCTGTTGCTCTGCTGGATCCGAAGGGGTCGGCTGTCGATATTGTCCAGGCGATCGGGCGTGCTTTGCGTCAGAAACCTGGTCAGGGGAAGATGGCGACGTTGATTGTTCCTGTCTTTCTTGCGCCCGGTGAAAAGCCGGAGGACATGTTCACGTCGGCTTCCTACCGCCCCTTGGTGAAGGTTCTGGAAGGACTTCGGGCGCACGATGAACGTGCCATCGAGATGCTCGCCACTCCGCAACAGGACCAGAAAGCGGTTGTTGATCCGTCGCCATACATCGGACCGGCACCCGCGGAGGGCGAGGAGGAGTCTCGGCTGCTGCTGCGCTTCGCCGCCCCGAGGGACCCCGTGATGATCGCGAAGTGGGTGCGGTTCAACGTCATCAGCACCGAGCGCCAGGACTGGCAGCGCGGCTACGACGCCGCGAGGCGGTACTTCGAACGCGTCGGGTCCCTAGAGGTGCCCTACGAACACGTGGAAGGGGCGTATCCGCTGGGCAGGTGGCTGTCCGATCAAAGGCGCGCCTACCGGGCCGGGACCATGCCCTCTACCCGGGCCACCGAACTCGAGGAACTCGGCATCGTGTGGGACACCGCCGACGCCGGCTTCGAAGAGAACCTCGCCGCCGCCCGCGCCTACTACAAGGCGGCCGGAACCCTGGCCGCCCCACGCCACGCCACCGCCCTGGACAAGCCCGTCGGCCAATGGCTGACCAACCTCCGCCGCCCCGGAGGTCTCGGGAAGGACGACGAGCGGGCTCGAAGGCGCGCGGAGCAGTTGGCCGCGGTCGACCCGGACTGGAATCCCCGGCTGCTGGGCTGGACCGTGGACTGGCAGCGGCACTATGTGGGCCTGGCTGCCCTCCTGGAGGCTGGAAACGTGCTGGAGGACATTCAGCCAGGAGTGACATACCGCGGCGACGACATCGGACGCTGGACCACCCGGCAAGCGCGTGACTGGGCGCAGCTCAACGCCGAACAGCAGCAACGGCTGAGGGAACTGGGCGTGCAACCGCGAGCCGCTGTGCGAGGCCAGGAGACGGCAGCGCGGGCCGGGGCGAAGAACGGGGCCGGGAAGAGCTCCGAAGCCTTCCAGCGGGGCGTGGAAGCCCTGCGGCAGTACATCGCGCGGGAAGGGAAGACCACCGTCGGAAGGCAGCACATCGAAGAGCTACCCGACGGGACATCTATCCGCCTCGGCGTATTCCTCAGCAACCAGAAAAGCAGACGCGACCGGCTCACCAACCACCAACTCACCCAACTCGCCAGCTTGGGGCTGGAGTGGGCGACGTAGAGCGGAGCGGTGTTGAGAACCGGCTGAGGGCGGTGGTGTGGTCGAACTACGCTGATGGTCCTTTATCTGCTGGCTGTAGGGGGATGTCATGTTGGTCGAAGGACTCATCGCTGTCGCGGGCGCCGGGGGCGGTGCGGTGGTGCAAGCCGCGGGAACGGACGCGTGGAACGGCATCCGTGGCGGCTTTGCCCGGCTCTTCAGCCGCGGTGACGCCCGCCGTGAGCAGGCGGAGCTGGAACGGCTCGACCAGACCCGGGCGGTGCTCGAAGCCGCCCAGGAGGGTGAGGAGACGCAGCGGGTGCGGATCGCGCAGGTTGCCCGGTGGCAGACCCGCCTGGAGACGCTTCTGGAGGAGCTGCCGGAGGCCGAGCAGCAGCAGGTGGTGGCCGAGTTGCAGGCTCTGGTCGCGCAGACCGAGGGCGCCGGGCCAGCGGGAACTGTGCACAACGACTTCAGCCGGGCCACGTTCACGAACAGTCAGGTTCTGGGCAGCGGGTCCATGACGGTCACGAACAACTACGACAAGCAGTAGGGCTGGGGCATGGGGGGCAAGAGCGGCGCCAAGGGCAAGGCCAAGAAGGGCGCGAAGGGCCGCAAGGGTGGCACGGTCCCGAAGCAGAACCGGGTGCAGGGTGGAGGGGAGCAAGGCACCGGGGCGTGGAACGACTTCCGCGGTGCCGGGTTCGCAGGTAGTCAGGTGCTGGGGCAGGGCACCATGGCGGTGAAGACGTACGTGCAGCAGTACGCGCCGGTGCCCACAGCGCTGGACGCACTGCCGCAGCCGCCGGTGGGCTTCACCGGCCGCGATGAAGACCTCGCGTACATCCTGGGTGTGCTGGATCCCGATCGGCCTGATGGTGGGCCTGCGGTGGCTGTGTTGTCGGGGTGGGGCGGGGTCGGCAAGACCACTCTCGCCTACGCCGCCGGGCATGCCGCGCAGAAACAGGGCTGGTTCACCGGGGCGCTGCTGGTCGACCTGCGCGGCTACGACTCTCATCCCGCACAGGCCGAGGAGGCGCTGGAAGCACTGCTGCGGTCGCTCGGTGTGCGGCCCGAGCATCTCCCGCCCCCCGGTGCGGGACGGGAGGCGTTGTACCGGTCGCAGCTCAATGCGCGGCAGGAGGCGGGAGAGCGGTTGCTGGTGGTCGCCGACAACGCCTCCGCCGTCGCCCAGGTCCAGCCGCTGTTGCCGCCGGGGCACCACGGGATGCTTGTTACCTCGCGCCACAGTCTTCCCGGGGTCGGCCGGATGCGGACCGTCAACCGTCTGCAGCCAGAAGACGCCGTCGCCCTGCTGAAAGCAGCGCTGAAGAGCAACTACGCCGACGACGCACGGGTTGAGGAAAATCCAGGTGCGGCCGAGCGGGTGGCGTTGGCGTGCGGGTATCTGCCGTTGGCCCTGCAGATCACCGCGGCGCTCCTGGCCCAGGACCCTGCGCAGCCACTTTCCGAGCGCGCCGACGCGCTTGGCCAGGCGGAAAGCGTCCTGGACGGGCTGCACGACGGGGAACGCAGCCTGCGGACCATGTTCGACCAGTCCCTCGACCGGCTTGCCCCTCAGGAACAGGAACTGTTCCGCCTGCTGTCCATCAACCCGGGCCCCGACATCTCCTGCGCCGCCGCTGCTGTCCTGGCCAACCAATCACAGCCGGCAACCGAACGCCTTCTAGGGCGGCTGGCTGCCAGCCATCTCATCGAACGCGCCCCGGGGGTCCGCGGGCGCTGGCAGATGCATGACCTGCTCCGCGCCTACGCCCACGAGCAAGCCGAAGCTGCCATGGGCCGCGGTCGCGTCCCACGCCGCCGCTACGACCAGGCACAGGCCCGGCTCATCGACCACTACATTCAGCACGCTGAAGCAGCCAAGACTCACCTCCCACCTCCCAGCAGCCAAGTCTCGTCCCGGTTCACCGACCGAGATCAGGCGCTGGCCTGGTTCGACGCCGAACGCGAAAACCTCATCGCCACCGCCCACACCACCCCGCATGCCGGCCGCGCCCTCGGCTTCGCGCTCGGCCGCTATTTGGAATGGCGACGACATCTCCAAGACCACGTAGTGGTCCGTGCCCTCGCACTCGACGCCTGCATCATCCTCAATGACACCTCCAATGAACCCGGCGCCTGGAACAACCTCGGTGGCGCGCTCCAGGAACTCCGGCGCTTCGACGACGCACTCCACGCCCACGAAACCGCCCGCACCCTCTACCAACAGACCCGCAACCCCCTCGGCGAAGCCGGCGCCTGGAACAACCTCGGTGGCGCGCTCCAGGAACTCCGGCGCTTCGACGACGCACTCCACGCCCACGAAACCGCCCGCACCCTCTACCAACAGACCGGTAACACCCACGGCGAAGCCACCGCCTGGAACAACCATGGCCTCACGCTCCAAAAACTGCGCCGTTACAACGACGCACTCCACGCCCACCAAGCAGACCTCGACCATTGCCGACGGACAGGCGACGCCCACAACGAAGCCATCGCCTGGAACAACCTCGGCACCACACTGCAAGGACTCCGGCGCTTCGACGACGCACTCCACGCCCACGAAACCGCCCGCACCCTCTACCAACAGACCGGAGACACCTACGGCGAAGCCGACGCCTGGAACAACCTCGGCCTCGTACTTCAAGAGCTCCGCCGCTTCGACGACGCACTCCACGCCCACGAAACCGCCCGCACCCTCTACCAACAGACCGGAGACACCAACAGCAAAGCCATCAGCTGGAACAACCTCGGCACCACGCTCCGGGAACTGCGCCGCTTCGACGACGCACTCGACGCCCACGAAACCGCCCGCACCCTCTACCAACAGACCGGTAACACCAACGGGGAAGCCACCGCCTGGAACAACCTCGGCACCACGCTCCGGGAACTGCGCCGCTTCGACGACGCACTCGACGCCCACGAAACCGCCCGCACCCTCCACCAACAGACCGAAGACACCCACAGCGAAGCCACCGCCTGGAACAACCTCGGCACGGTATTCCGGGGCCTAGGCCGCTTCGAAGAGGCCCTTGCTGCTGGTCAGCAGGCTGTGGCCATGCTGGCTGAGGCGCGGGACTGGTTCCGTACGGGTGAGGCCTGGGGCGAGCTGGCCACGACCTTGGCCACCGCTGGCGCCGACACGGACCGAGTACGCGAAGCGTGGGTTGAGTCTGCCACCGCGTACAGCCGGGCTGGAGCTGATGAGGAAGCCGTTGCTTCACGCGCCCACGCAGGCAACGCGAGAGCCATGGCGGAGCACCTGCCCGCGGGCGGGTGTCTGGGAACCGAGGAGCAGCCGTCTTCGGAACCCGACTGATCGGGTGTGGAGGGGCACTGCTGGCTCGCCTGCTACGGACGCGACCTCGCGCGTCCCGTCTGTGCCCCGCCGTGGCCGTTCGCCTCCGCGAGTGTGGGTCACCATTGACGGGCGGGTAGCTGTCTGGCCCGGAGGCCACCTCAACGGAGAAAGCCGAAGAGGCCGTTTTTCCTGGCTTCCTCCCGTCCTTCGGCCTCCTCAGAGGTCACGGCCTCGGCTGGTTCCCGTTCGCGGTTCTTGATGCTGGTGCAGACGCTGCAGGCGCCACCCGGGGGCCTGGTCTCCCAGTCGTCGTCGGGTAGGACTTCGCGGCCGCAGGTCGGGCACGGCCACGCGGCGGCCTTCCGCCGGCGCACGGTCTCCTCGCGCTCCTGGCGCTCGTGTTGCTCCTGGGCGTTGTGTTCGGTGCGGCGTTGTTCCTCGCGGTCCTGGTAGGCGCGGTGGTCGTCGGGGTTGTCGAGAGCGTGCTCGAGGGATTCCCAGGTGGGGTGTCCGTAGCGCCACCAGGCGGGTCCGTGGGGGCCGTGGTGTTGGAGGCGGGTCAGGGTGGTGGTGAGGACGGGGATGGTGCGGGTGTAGTCGCGGTAGCCGTCCGTGGAGTCGCGGTCGTAGATGCTGCCGTTGTGCCAGTGGCCTTTCCAGCAGGCGGTGGACAGGTCGCGGATGGCTTTCATGCGGTTCATGGCGGTCTCGGGGCTGACGTTCTTCGCGAAGACCAGGGCCAGGGGCGGGTAGCCGGCGCGGGGGGAGTCGTCCCACAGTGTCGACCAGAACGGCACGTCCTTGCCCCGGTGGTCCTTGGTGGTGCGTTGGAAGAACCGGCGGTAGTTCTCGATCTTCCGTGCGACGACGGCGGCGGGCTCGGTGTGGTTGTCTACCTCGACGAACAGCACCGGCACCCCGTCCTCCGGCGCGGTGAGTACCGCGTCCGCGCGCAGACTTCCCCGCGCCGGTGTCGTGAACGTGCCCGAGACCGGCAAGGCCACCTCGGTCTCCCACCCACGCAGATGCCCCAAACCCTGGGGGCGTGTCGGCAGTACCCGGGCCTGGACGGGCACCGAGCCGGCCGGGGTGCGGCGGGCGACGGGCTTGGTAGGCAGGGGCGGGGACTGGCGGAACGCGTCGATCGTGTCCGTCACCGCGAGGGCGTGCGGGGCGCCGGCCTTCGCCGCGTCACGGGCGGTGCCGCCCATCTCCCGCACCGGACGCCCCACCTCCGTGGCGGCCGAGGCGAGGCCGGCCGTGGTCAGGTTCCACAGATCCCGCCACACCGGCCTCCCGGACTCTGTGACGAACGAGGTGCGGCCGACCGACTCCACCAGGCCGACCGACCGCAGGTCCTTGCACGCGTTCCGGACCGTCTGCACATCCGCCGTCCCTGGCAGCACCAACTGGCGCAGCTGCTCCGCGGTCGCGACCTTCACGACCCCGAGTGCCAGGAGCACCAGGCCCCGGTTCTTGCCTGTCGACTTGTACGGCCACGCACTCGCCCCACCCATCCCGGCCACTCCCCTTCCCTCGCCCAGTGCCTGTGCACTGGTCGCACCCCTTCGCGGGTCAGCACGGGCTGCCCGCGGCCCGCGCCGCCGCGACCACCGTCCGAACCCGTTCCCCGCCCAACAACAGCGGGGAAGAGGGTCGTCGGCGCGCTCGGCGAGTCCCGAAACGGGCACTGACCTGCGCGAGAACCAGGCACGCCAGCCATGGTCACTGTAGGGAAGAGTGTAGGGGCAACCGTAGGGGGATCTGTAGGGGAAACCGTGAGGTAGCGCTGCATCCTGCTGCACCTGCAGGAGGCCCGCGCGGGTCCAGGTGTGGTGCCCTCGGCAGAGCGGCTGCCTATGCCAGATGAGGGACAACTTGGTCTTCGTCCGTCACCTCGTAAAGGTCTATCCGCAGCACGCGGCGGACATGGAGCGGGACTCGTTCAGCGGCTTTTGCGGAAGACGTCGGTACGACCAGGGCGTACCGGGTGGTCGTGGTCTGGGCGGTCATTCGGCGCAGGAGTTGGCCGTATGCGATGTCGGCGTCGACGCCCTTTTCGCTGGTGCGGCCCTTGGCCTCGCAGATCAGGCGTTCCTCGCCGCGTACTGCTTCGATGTCCGTCCAGCGATCGGTGGGTGTGACCAGCACCCACTCTTCGGCGAGCAGCCAGCGCCGGAACGCGGCGGTGACGCGGTCTTCGTCGCTGGTCCGGGCGAGGAGCTTGCGTACCGTCGCCAGGTCGGTGTCCCGGTTTCGCCGCAGGCGGCCCCCGCGGTCGGCGTCGAGGTCTGCGGGCCGGATCACCACGAGTCTCAGTCCGTGCGCTGGGATCTGGCTGCCGCGGCGGGCGTCGTATAGAGCACGTTGTTCACCGCGGTGCACGCCGCTGACGGTAAGTCGGTTTGGCTTGTCGAAGTGCGCAACCGGCCGGTCGTGCTGGATCTCCCGGTACTCGACCACCATGCGGCGGCCGGGCCAGAAGGCGTCGACCGGCAGCTTGGCCCGCCGGCCGCTTGTCCCAGGGTCCCCCAGGAGCCAGTCGAACGTGTGCTGCGTGAGCGCCGTCTCCTCGAGGGCCTCGTTGCACAAGCCGACCACGTACGCCTCATCGCTGTCGTCCCTGCTCATGCCTGGGAATGATGGCACCTGCTCCGGACACTGGCTTCGGAATCGGTCACGCAGATGTCGGGTGGTTGGTGGAAACCGAATTGCAGTATCCCGAGGGGCGGGCGGCGGCCACTGCATGATCGTGACATGTCGAATCCTGCTTCCTTCCGTGACCAGTCCAACTGGGGCGCCGGACCGGCAGGGCTCCGGTACCGGAGCCCTGCCGGTGGGATGAACGCCAAGACGTGACCGGGGTCGCTGCCGGTTAAGGCTCGGGGCGGTGGCCGCCTACTCCCCATGAGGGACCACACCGTCAAAAGCTGGCCGGGGTTGCTGCAGGGCAGCGTCGGGCGGCGGCCAGGAGCGTGCTGACGACCGCTGGTTCGGTGCCGGTCACAGTGGCGATCTTGTCGATGCTCAGGCGCAGTTCTTCGTGGAGGAGCAGTGTCTCCTCTGCTGCGGTCAGCGTGCGGCCGCTGCGGCGGGCGACGGCCCGTGTGTGGCGTTGCCAGGCCCAGGCCGCAGGGTCGGGTTCGCTGACGACGGAGGTCCAGTTGCTGGCGACGAGGTCGAAGAGGTGGGAGACCGCTATCTGGGCCTCCTCCGGGGCCAGGCAGGCCGCGGCGTAGGCGCGGTAGGCGGGGCGGTGCAGGTCGTAGAACGCGTAGAAGGCGTTGATGAGGACGGTGGGCGGGGCTGGCTTCATGATCTTTCTCTGATCGGTTGTGGTCAGCCGAACGCGCCGGCAGAGAAGGTGGATGTAGCTGTGGAGGTGGAGGTGCTGTCGCCGGGCTCGACGGTGGAGCGAGCGTTGCGCCACATCGGCCATGTGATCTCCGGCAGGCTCTGGAAGGCAATGGTGAGCTGGCGGACAACCTGCCATTGCGGAACACCGGGGCCCTCGAATGCCTGACGCACCTCGGCCTTGATGATGGTGCGCTGGACGGAGTTGACGATCCGTGTGTCGCTGGGAGATCCGGCGGCGTAGTGCAGGGCGCGGAGGTAGGAGCGCATGGCCCGGACGGGTTCGTCGGCGGGGGTCTGTAGGCCGGTGGCGACTGCCCATAGGGGTTTGACCAGGTCGAGATTGCCGGCGCACTTGTCGACGATCATGTTCATGTGTTGCAGGGAAATGTCCCGCTCGCCGGAGAGCATGCGCGAGACGTAGGAGGCGTCGATGTTCATGTGCCGGGCGAGGGCGCTCTGAGGGAGTCGGGACTGCTTCCACATGCGGGTCATGGCGCAGGCCAGACGCTGGCGGGGCTGGCGCAGCAGGTCCTTCGTGGTGGGCACGGTTGCTGCGGTGGTGGTGAGGGACGCTCGCAGAGGGCGGGTGCGGGTGGCCAGGTTACGGTCGATGGTCTGGGGGTCGTATTTCTTGCGGATCCGGTCCTCGGTGAGATTGAGCTCGGGGGCGAGATCGCTGAGCGGTTTGCCCTGGGACCTCTGGCGCACGACGATGCCGCCGGTTGCCTGTTGTGCGAGGGAGGTGACCGTGTTGACGAGGTGGAGCAGTTCGGGGGCGGTAGCGGTGTTGTCGGAGGCGCGGTGGATGAGCGCGTCGGCGACGATGACGATGTCTTCGGCGATGTCGCGTACGCGCTCGGTGCAGCGGCCGGCCCGGTCGGCATCGACGGCGGGCCCTTTGCGCGTCGGCTGTTGGGGGCCGGGGTGCGAACGGATGGACATGGTGGGTCTCTTTCGGGGTGCGGGGGCGGGTATCTGTACCCGCCGGCTCTGTCGGCGCGGGGAGGATTTGGCCTGACGGCCGTGTGACGGGGACCTGGGGCCCGTCACACGGCCGTCAGGTCAGCGGCGGCGTACCCATTGGCGGACCAGCAACGATCCGTGAGAAGCCGTCAGGAAAAGCGCCAGAAAGGGCAGCACCCCGGGCGCGGCAAAGCCCGGGATCATCAGCAGGGGCAGACACAGCACGACGATGAGCAGACTTCCGCGGACCGTGACAGCTGTGACATCCCATTGCGGTGTTTGAACCATGCCCGGAGCAGGGATGATACGTTCGCGACTCAGTTTTCGCGTAGGTGCAGACGCACGTGCGGGGAGACGAGATCGACGTCGGTTGGACACGAGGGGATTCCCTTCCTTCAGGGTGTCAGACAGGCGTTGAGGAGCAGCAAGAGACCCCGGTGAGGCGACCAACCAGTAGCCGGGGTCTTTGCATGCCCGGCGAAAACCGGGAATCGGACTGTACTACCAAGCGCATCCGCCTGGTGCCGGAAAGTAGCGCCGTGGGCATGGGTACCCGCCGCCGACTCGCGGATCGGCCGGTTAAGCACTGTGGCACCAAAGGGTTGACGACCGGTCAAATACCGCCACCCGAAACGGGCAACAGGCTTAAATACCCTGTAATCGGCACCCGCGGAGTGCGCCCGCGTGGGCCCCGCCACCCCCCGCGCCACCACCGCGCTCCCTCTCTACCCACCCCCGAAAGCCGCCGAACTTGTCAAGGAATCCCTGAGGGCCGAGCACGCCGCTAACTCGAACGGGTGAACGCCTGGTCGCTCCCCGCCAGTCGACAGGCGGCGGCCGGACGGATCTCGCTGACCCCTGTCAGCGAATGCGCAGCCTTCTTCCAGCATCAGTTGCTGTCAGCCACATAGACCTTCTCGCCCAGCATGAGGGGCGCGTCGGCCGGCCCTTTGATGTAGGGGCCGCGCCAGATGAGGCGGTGTTCCTGAGCCGAGGGGTACCACTGCCGCACCTTGTGCATACGCACGGGCCACCGGTGGCGGTAAGTCCGCACCTCTTTGCCCTGGCCGGCTTCTGAGGTCCGTTGGGCCGGGATCTGCCGGGCCAGGCGTACCACTCGGATGTCAGGGTCATGGGGGTGGCCTGTTGACTGGGGGCCTTGGGGTGCGGGGGGCGGGGAGGTTGTGGTGGTGATGCCTTGGGCGACGAGGCGCCAGAATGCGAACATGTAGCGGCACGCGAAGTCGTCGTCATGGTCTTCCACACGCCCGCCGGACCACTCGCCGATGTCGGCGACCGGCTCGGAGCGCCAGGCGGATGCTTGTGTGAGTGCGGCCTGGAGTTCCTTGTGCTTTTGCGTCAGCAGTTCGGTGGACGGCTCGCTGGGGTGGGTTCCGGGGCGGTCGCCGCGCATCCCGTACGTACCGTCGGGAACGAGCCGGGGCAGGGGGTGGCCGGCGGCGCGGGCCTGGGCCACCGCGGCGCGCCAGTCGTCCGTCTGTACCGGGCCGTCGCGGTCCATGAAGGTGCTGATGCGGACGCCCGCGTACTGGGCGGTGGGGTGTATCTGGTGCTGGGTCGTGAACTGCCAGCCGTAGGCGAGGGTGTCGGACTGTGATCCGGTGCGGTTCACGCACACGACGGGCTCGGGCAGGACGAGCATGCCGGTGGGGGTGACGACGTCCCGGTCGCGTGAGAGCAGGGTGAGGTCGCCGGGCTCGAGGGTGGCAGCGGCCGCCATCACCGCGGCGTGAGCAGAGGGCGAGATGACCGTCAGCTCAGCTGATCGCAGGACGCGCACGTCCTGATCCAGTTGCCATGTCGCGGCCGCGTCCGGACCGGACGGCCATGGTGGGCGCATACCGAGCTTGCCCAGGATCATCGAACAGGCCAGCTCCCACGCGGAGCCCTCAGGTGCGTCACTGTTGAGGAGCACCCGGTACATGTCACTGAGCACGTTGTTGATGTTCGAGCTGACCATGACGCGCACCCAGGGGTTTCCCGGCAGAAACCTCAGCGTGTCCGACCGTATCGCTGACGCCTTCACCGCCGCCCTGGTGGCGGTCCACTCGCCCTGGTGGTCCCGGTCGCGTGCCTTCTTGCCCCGGCTAGCCCGCCCCACCGCTGCCCCCCTCCGTCAACTCCGGAAGATCTACCCACCCCCACCGCACCGACACCTCACCCAAAGCTCTCTGTAGTCGCTCGAACCCATCCCGTGAGTCAACGAACCGCGGCACGCACCCGACGGGCCCGCCCCCTTCGGGCGGCAGGGCTGTCCGGGTGAGCACTGCATGACGGGTCGGCGTGCCCTCACATCCATTATTCGAACAGGCGTACCATTCAAGGGTGCCGACGTACGACTTTCCCCAGGACCTGCGCGACGCCCAGCTCGCCCTCCACCGCACCCGTGCCGAAATGGAGAAATACGCCCTGACCTTGCCGTGGTCGGCTGAGCCGATGCCCGGCTGGGAGGCCGACAAGCAGCTGCACTCCGACTACCGCCCCACCAAGCCGGACAGCCCCGGCTACACCGACGAGCAGCACGAGCAGGTCGCGGCGTACAGGGCCGAACTGCTGCAGCTGAGCACCACCGTGATGACGCACCCCTACTGGAAAGGGCTGAGCGAGAACGTGGTCGCGGCCCGGACCGCGCTGCAGCATGTCCATGAGCAGCCGGTCGGCGAAGCGGACTGAGAGCGATGCCCGGCGCCGGCTCTGGTGCGATATCCAGCCTCGACAAGTGGCGGGCGACGCGCGAGTACCTCGCGTGGCAGCTGCGGTGCGCAGACCAAAGAGTGCGCGAGCTCGAAGCCGCGGAGGAACAGGAGCGCCGGCAGGCTGAGCAGGCGCGGGCGCGCGAGTCATGGAAGATCCAGCCGCAGCGCTCGCACGAGGCCGCGCTCCTGCACCGCGGGGACTGCTCCCTCTACAAGAGCGCCTTCGGCTTCATCAGCCACACGGACGCGCTCATCGCTCTGGACGAGCCGGATGTCGAGCCCTGCCAGATCTGCATGCCCGAGAGCGGACTCCCTCCTGCATGATTCCCCTCAGCTGCCCGGCACCCGGGGCCGCGGGGCGACGGCCCTCGGCCGCGTGTTGACCGGCGACTCAGCTCAGTTCACCCGACTGAAGGTGAAGGCCCGCAGTTGCGTGCCGTCGGGCGAGTCTGCCCATTGCACGTGCATGGTGTCGTCCTGGGGGCGGGTCATGACGCGACTGGGGGTTTGTGTGCAGAAGCCTTCGGGTTGGGACGCGGTGACGGTCTCCGGCCCGAAGACCAGCGTGTCACCGCCGGAAGCAAGGATGGAGAAGCCTTCGCAGTGGTGGGCGTCTCCGTCCCAGGTGAACGTGGCACGCGCCTTCCCCAAGGCACCCTGCCGGATGGTCATGCGCACCGAGGAGGTCGGGTCGTTCCCATCCTGGGCCCACCATGTGCCGACGTAGGGGGCGGGCACGGCCCGGTCCGGGGAGGAAGCGCGGTGCAGGGTGACAGTGATCCCGTCCGACTTCCAGGTGAGGCCGGCGTCCCCGTGGGTGCGCAGGGTGATGTCTCCGGCCGGGGTGCACAGGTGTGTGGGGGTGGCGGTGGTCGTTCTGGGTGCGATGACCAGCAAGGTGCCGGTGGAGCGGAGGGTTCCTTCTGCCTGGCACAGGGAGGTTCTCGACTGGGTCATGATGTCGGCGATCTCGGTTCCCACCAGGCCTTCACGCAGCACGATCCTGCGTAGTGAAGGGGCTTGTTCGCCGGGTTCGGTGAATTCGCCTTCCCAGGCGCCGACGTAGGTGTCGGGGACGGAGGAGGTGCTCCGGGTCTTGAGGGCGGACGGAGAAGGGGAGGGGCTGCGGGCGGGCGGGGTGGCGGAGGGTCCACGGGAAGTGGTGGTCGAAGAGCTCGGAGTCGGGCTCGGGGATGAGCGCGGCAGCGCAGCAGTTGTTTCGGGGGTCTTGTCCTGGGCTGCTGTGCGTGCGGGCTCGTGGTTGGGCAGGCCGAGTGTGGTGACGAGTACGGCTGCGGTGACTACCGCGGTGAGTGCCACGGCCGTGACCGCGACTTTGGCGGTGCGCCACCGTGTCGACCCGTCCCGGGCCTGTGCTGCGTCCGGACCTGTGGGCGCTCCGCTACTGGGCAGGGCGAGGAGTGTGTCGGTGTCGTACATCGTGGTGGGGGTGCCCGATAGGCGGGCAATGAGGGTGCGGGCCGCGGTGTGCTGCTCAGTCAGCGTGGCGCGCGAGACGAGGAGGATCGCGGCCGCGCCCCGTGAGGCCGCGGAATCACGGACGGGCAGGGCGTGATCGTCGCCGCTGTCCTCGGAGTACGCCGGGCTCTGTGCGGTATCGGCTTCGGAGCGGGGCAGGGATGCGGCTGCATCGTTCCGTACCCGGGTGAGCGCGGTGTGCACCAGGCGGACCTGGAGCAGGCTGCTCTCGGCTTCGCGGAGATCGTTGGCCGCCTGGTTGATGTCTCCGGCTCCCTGGGGCATTGATGCCGCTGAGGGGGCGGCGGTGGCGGTGGGAGGGGTGAGCTGTATCTGCAGGCCCGCGATGACGCCGAGAAGGATGTGGATGAGCCGCTCGGCGTCCTGCAGGGTTGTTGTGGCCTGGTCGAGGGTTTCCTCGGGTGCCACCGGCCGGCTGACGGCTTCCGGCTCCGCGGGGGCGGCGGGTTGTTGAGCTGCGACCGCCTGGGCGTGCAGGTCCCGGGCCGTTGCCAACAGCTGGGTGCGGGAGCGTTCGTCGTGTGCCAAGTCGTGCACCAGGCGTTCGAGCACGTGCAGATGGATGGTCTTGGTTCCTGAGCGGTACTCGCCCCAGAGCGTCTTGCTTCCCGCGCTCTTGTACCGGTCGGCGAGGTCGCGGACCGTCAGGCCCTTGGTGAGGTTGCGCAGGAAGAGGGCCAGTGCGTTGGCCTGCTCGTTGTGCCCTTTGGGCCCGCCCTGTGGGCGCCCGGCCTTCACCACTGTGGATCCCCCGTAGTTGTCCGTTGTCCGCGTTGTCCGCCGCTTGCGCGTGTCCCATCTGCACGTATCCAGCAGGGCAGTTGAGGACAATCAGACCAGGTCACACCGTGAGAGCTCCAGCACTTCCCGGACAAACTCTGGAGCATCTCGTGACCCGTGCGTATAAGAGGGGCCATGGCCGGTCCCGCCCCCGTGCCGGCAGAGCGCCGACGTTCCTGCGGCGTGTGGGCGTCGTCCTGGCCGGTGCGCTGACTGCCGGAATCCTGTCCGCGTTTCCCGCCCTGGCTGACGACGGTGCCCCGGCAGCCGGCGCGCCCGTCGCCCTGGGCGTGGTGGCGGCGACCGGGGACGACCAGCTCTTCGCGCTCGCCGCGGACCACTCGGCCGTCTACCGGTGGAACGGAGAGGGAAGCGACTGGACCAAGGTCGGCGGCCCCGCCGAGACCCTGCACGCGGGAGGCGCCGGGCTGTTCGCTACCGCACCGGATACCGGCAAGGTCTTCAAGTACGAGGGAACGCCGGACGCCTGGTCACCGATCGGTGAGGCAGGTGCGGACTTCGCCGTCACCGGCGACCGCCTCTACGCGCTGAATCCCGACCGCACAGCGGTCTACGAATGGGCAGGCACTGGCAGCGACTGGACCAAGGTCGGCGGGCCCGCCAAGGACCTCGAGGCAGGAGGAGCCGGGCTCTTCGCCACCGGCCCTGACGGCAAGGTCTTCAAGTACGAGGGAACCCCCGAAACCTGGACACAGATCGGTGAACCCGGCGCCGCCTTCGCCGTCACCGGCGACCGCCTCTACGGCATCGCCGCCGACCGCACGGCCGTCTTCGAATGGACCGGGCACGGCACCGACTGGAGCCGGGTCGGCGGCCCCGTCCAGGACCTCTACGCCGGCGGTGCCGGTCTCTTCGCGACCGACCCTGTCACGGGGCAGCTCAGCAAGTACGGCGGGCAGCCCGACGCCTGGACGAAGGCCGGCGAACCCGGTGTCGGCTTCACGGTCAGCGACACCCACCTCTACGGCATCGCCACCACCCACACCGAGGTCCTGCGATGGGACAACGCCGGCACCGGATGGACCCCCCTCGGCGCACCCACGACCGCGCCGGCCCCTCCCCCGGCCCAGGAGACACCGACGGCACCCGCTCCGCCGCAGCCGCAGGAGACCACCCCCGTCGCCCCGGCGCCGCAGGAGACAGTTCCCGCCCCGGCGGAGGAGGCTGAAGCCACGGAAGAACCGGCCGAACCGGCCGAAGACGTGGCACCCGACCCGGACAAGGACGCTCAACGCGACATTACCCCGGCGCCGGTACAGGCCACCGGGCCGTCCGACACCCTGGACGAGAACGGCGTCCGCATGGCCGTCACCGCACAGGACGACCTCTACACCCTCACCGCCGACAAGAGCGCTGTCTGGAAGCGCGGCAGCGACGGCTGGTCGCCCCTCAGCGGCGCCGCGAACGCCGTCTACGCCGGCCGCGCGGGCGTCTTCATGACCAAAGACGGCGGCGAACAGATCCAAAAGCACAACGCCGCCACCAGCACCTGGGACCCTATCGGCGGCTCGACCGGCCAGTTCGCCGTCACCGGCGACCACCTCTACCGGCGGGTCCCCGACGGCATCGGGGAATGGGACGGCGACACCTGGACCGCGATCGGCGGACCCGCGCGGAACATCTACGCCGGGCATGCCGGCCTCTTCGCGACCAACCCCGACACCGGCGACCTCTACAAGTACAACGGCAAGCCCGGCAAGTGGACCCGGATCGGCGGCCCCGGCGCCCAGTTCGCCGTCGGCCACGACCGCATCTACGGCATCAACCCCGACCACACGGCCGTCTACGAATGGGCCGGGAAGGGATCCGGCTGGAACAGGATCGGCGGGCCCGCCAAGAACATCTACGCCGGCGGCGCCGGGCTCTTCGCGACCAATCCCGACACTGGAAACATCCACCAGTACAACAACACCCCCGACGCGTGGACCGAGATCGGCGGCCCCGGCGCCACATTCACCGTCAGCGACACCCAGCTCTACGGCCTCTCCCCCGACCTCACCACCGCCTACCGCTGGAACGGAACCGGCAGTGACTGGACCCGGCTCGGCGGAGCCGCCGACATCGCCCAACAGGCACAGGACGAGAAGCTCCTGGCCGCGAACTGCGAGACCGGCCGCGACTGCGTCCAGGAATACCGCGACGCCAAGAGACTCCTGGAGACCAGCCTCACCGACTGGCTCAAGGACAACGGCGGCCAGATCCTCATCGACACCTTCGGCGTCACAGCCACCCTGGAATGCGTCGAGGACCACGATCTGAGCAGTTGCCTCGAAGTAGCCGCCGACGCCGGCACCACCCTCCTCGGTATCGGAGCAGTCAAAAAGAGCTACAAGATCGGCAGGTCAGTCAAGCGGGTCGCCACAAAGCTGCCCGAGTTCCGGGAGAAGACGAAGCAGGCACGCGACACCTACGACCTGCTCCGTAAGACCATTGATGAGGCACGAAAACTCAATGACACACAGGGCGAGCGGGGCCAGGACAAGACCAAGCCGCAGGACGACAGCGAACGGCTGAGGTACGGAACCTGCCTGAAGGACGGTAAGGGATGGCGTCGATACGGTGAGCGAGACGCCGTCCACGGCAACCGGGCCACGGGAGCGTACGCCTGTCTCAATAAGGCCTTCGTCAAGCGGAACCCCGGCAGCGACGTCACAGCCGAGACGAGGCCGCCCGGCTACAAGTGGGCCACCCGGTACGCCCGTTACCTGAAGCTCGCGCCCAGGAGCGTCATCAACAACTGCCATCTACTCGGAGCGGACCTCAGCGGCGAGGGCGACAAGTTGGAGAACCTGGCCACTTGCTCCCGACAGGCCAACTTCCATACCGCTGAGGAGAACGGCCGCCTGCCGTACAACATGTACACCTTCGAGGATCGGGTCAGTAAGGCAATCAAAGATGACCAGACAGTCGAGTACACCGTGCAGCCACAGTACGAGGGGCCACGTACCGTCCCCGTCTCCTTCAAGATGAAGGCCCGCGGTGTCAAGGAAGACGGCAGCGAAGGCCTGAGCTTCGACGAGATCATCCCCAATTCCGTGTACAGCCTCGCGTTGAAAGAGTGGCGGAGTCTCGGCACCGTCACCTACCCGGACGTGCCCATCCCTGTAGGGAGCATGGAGTGAACCAAGCGTACGGACGGGGTTCGGTAGCCGCGCTGACGCAAGTCCTCGCTCCTACCTTCGGCGCAGACGAGGGCATCGACTGGGAACTGCTCTCAGCGCGATGGAAAACTCGGTTCCCTGGCGACTACATCGCCTTCATGCGGACTTTCGGTGCTGGAGGGATGAGCGATTCTCTCGAGATACTGCGCCCCTTGTCGCCCTCGGACGGCATCGCCGACGGTATGAGTAGCGCAACAGCCGATGCTCGGGACCAGTGGCCGCCGACCACAGCACCGGCCAGCGCCCCGGCCAATGCGAACGCTGGAGACGCGGTGATCGCGTGGGGGGTGACTCCAGCGGCCGACACGCTCTGCTGGCTGACGTCGGGCGCCGACCCAGATCTGTGGCCTGTCGCGGTGCTGCGAGCCAGCCTCGACGCCCCCTGGACCGTGTACCCGATGGGCATGGCGGAGTTCCTGCATCGCCTGATCTTGGGTGACCTCGACCGCTGCCCACTCGGGGAGGCCACCCTGTGGGCGGCCGGCACCGGTCGGTTCCTCCACTGGCGCGAAGAAGAACGCCGCCTGCAAAAGGGGATCGACCCCTGGACCGTCCAACCTGACCCCTTGGACAACATCGAATTCGACGGGCCCTAGCGCGGTCAGCTACCGCATGTACGTCTCAGGACTGCTCGCCCGGGTGGACTCGTCGGCACAGCGGGACGCCCCGCCCGAACGTCCGGGGCAGATCGACTGATTTGCTCACAAGTCATGTCGCCGTAGGGCGGTTCGTCATACAGATGCGCTACAGAAGGGAGGTGACCTAGTAATGTTTGGCCACATGAGCATCCCCACCCCGAGGGGTGAGCGAGAGAAGCTAATTACTGCTCTCACCCCTCAGCTGCGCAGACACCTCAAGATCCGTGCTTTCGAGCACGGAATGGACATCCAGGACGCAACCGAGCACGCCATCAACGCCTGGTACTCGGCAGACAACCTCCCAGAGATCAGGACCGACGGCGCGAAGACCTGGGGCACCTTCCTCCCCGTCGGAGGCCCGGACACGTTCAAGGCCGCCTGCTCGGAACGCGGCGTCACCTACGTCCAGGGCCTGGCACAGGCCTTGACGCTGTGGCTCGACAACCACCCCTCCCCCAGCAGCCCTTTGGTGGCTCAGCCGGTGGTGCGGGTGATAGTGGCGAACCAGAAGGGCGGCGTCGGGAAGACGTTCATCTCGTCCGGCATCGCCCAGGCCCTCGCGGAGGCCGGCCACCGCGTTCTGATCGTCGACTACGACCCCCAGGGGCACCTCACCGCGGAACTCGGCTTCGAGGACGTCATGTACGAGGACGACGTCGAAACCCTCCTCATGCACATGGACGGCACAGCCAAGGGCCACGTCGGCGAGCTTCTGGTCGCCCTGGACCAGAAGCGCTTCGGTGAGCGGCTCCATCTCCTGCCAGCGTCCGACGACGCGTTTCTCCGGGACGTCGCGCTTTCGAAGGTCTCTTTTAGCGAGGCAGCGTTGGAGCGCGCGCTGGAGCCGCTGGAGGCCGACTACGACGTCATCATCATCGACGGTCCGCCCAGCCTCGGCCTGAACATGGACACGGCTCTTTACTACGTGCGTCGGCGCGACGGTGAACTCGCCGACCGGTCGGGGGTCATCACCCCGGTGTGGGCGAACAAGGCGTCGCACAGGGCCTTCCGTCTGCTTAAGAGTCAGAAGGAAGATCTCTGCCGCAAGGGCCGGATCCAGGTGGACTACCTCGGTCTCGTCGTCAACGCCTACGACAGCCGTCGCGGCAAGCTCGTTCAGGAGAACAAAGACCAGTGGGAGCTGAGCAGCTCCCCTGGTGTCCTGGCTGTGATCGGTGATCTCAAGGAGGGACGCGAGGCGGCTGACGGGGAGATCCCGCTGCTGGAGTACGCGCCCAACAGTGAACACGCGCAGGCGATGCGCGACCTCGCGAAGGAGCTCGCAGTATGACTCCCCCTCAGCCGCGGGTCACCCGCGGCTTCAGTATGGCCGAGGACGGTCAGGACTCCGGTAAGCCCGCTCCTCGCCGGGTCAGGACCCGCCAGCAGATCATCAACGGCGAGGGCAAACGACCGCCGGCCTCTGTTCCTCTTGCGGAGCTCGCGCACAACCCATTCAACCCGCGTGATGAGCTCACCGAAATCGCCGAGACCGCGGACTCGTTGAAGGAGCGGGGGCAGCTCCAGCCCGTCGCGGTCGTCCGGCGGGCGGCATTCCTCGCTGTTCACCCCGGCCATGACGGGGAGATCGGTGAGGCCGAGTACGTCGTCATCGACGGCAACCGGCGTCTGGCGGCCGCCAGTGCCGCCGGGTTGCCGGAGCTCCGCATCGATGTCAACGACGACCTGGCCGCCAGCGCGGAGGATCTGCTCGAGAGCGCGCTGATCGCAAACGTGCACCGGATCGACGTCCCGCCGCTGGATCAGGCGAAGGCCATCCAGGAGCTGCTCGGCAAGCACGGAAGCCAGGAGAAGGTGGCCAAGCGGCTTGGGAAGTCGGGGGCGTGGGTGTCACAGCGGCTGGCGCTGCTCGGGCTGTCCGAGGAGCTGCAGAAGAAGGTCGAGGCCGGCAAGCTCAAGGTCAAGGACGGGCGCCGGATCGGCCGGCTTCCCGCTGATCAGCAGCAGAGCGAGGCCGCCGTAGCCCTTAACCGGGTTAAGGGCCCGCGGAAACCGAGGCAGAACGCGGTCTCCCGCGAGGACGAACCGGCGCCGTCCCCGATCCCTCCGCAGAGTCCCGGACCGGCTGCACCCGTGGCACCGGCCTCAGAAAGCATTAACCCGGTTAAGGGTGAGCAAGGACCTGCTGCCACTCCGTCGCTCCCCTGGGAGGACCCGGTGTGGTTCGACGCCCAGCTCCGGGCGCACATGTCGCACGAGCACCGGGAGGAACTGGTGCTGCTACTCATGGCTGACGGCTGACGGTCCCACCTTCAGACATCGCGCAGCCCCTGCTAAGGCGTCAGCTAGGAAGGTCGTGTCGGAACCGCCCACAAGGACAGAGGCTGTCGCGGGCCGGAACGCAGAAGAGGCCCTGCTCGCCCTCCGACTGGAGAGGGAGCAGGGCCTTCGCAGGGGCGTCGGCACCGACGGGCCGTCATGTCCGTCTACCACCTCGGATATCGCATCTTATCCGAGGTGACTCAGGTCACAGAGAGGGAATCAAGATTCTTTGTCGGTCCGGGCCTTGCCCATGCCCAGAAGTAAGGGAACCTCCCCGTAACCGGCAAGGAGCCATCATGACTACCGCAACCCAGCGCTGCATCCCCAGCCCCTTCCTCAAGGTGACGACCATTGCCTCCCGAAGGGACGAATGGGCCATGCCTGACCGCGCCGCGCACTGCGGCGACGGGTCCGTGCATCGGTCAGGCTGGGCTCCGCTCGACGCCTTGCTCCAAAGCTTCCTGCTTGGTCTCGCCGAGACGTTCTTGAGCTGGTCAGTCGAGGGGATCACAGTCCGGTGGGACCGGGGCTCTACACACTTTGAGACGGAGCTCTGGGATTCGGGAGGTGGCACCGCGCTCCAGGTCAGTTTCAGCCCGACGACGCTGGACATGCCAGCTCGCGCTGCTCTGCTGTCGGTCCTCGCGGCCCGTAACGCCGCGATCGAAGGCGACCACGTGACCGTCGACACCTTCGCCCGCGACATCCTCGGCATCGCCCGGCCCGAGCTGTGCCGCGACGGAGTGATCGCAGCTCTGCTCGGCGACTGGGTGCACCACCTTGGCAGCTATCTGACCGATCCCGAACTGCTCCGGATTCTGCACGAATACACCGCAGCCGAGCGCCGACGATGGCAACCGCTCTGGGAACGGAGAACCGGCGGCGGCCGGGTAATGCTGACCGGCGTCACCATCGCCGACGGCATCACCCTCGATGACGTCCTCCCGGACCACCGCACGACCGAGGACCTGGCACTGCAGCACCAAGTCGACGATGCGCAGGTCCGTACGGTACTGCGGGGCCTCACCCCCGACGAGGCCGCCGTTGCCGCTCGATGGGCGCAGGGCGCCGGCACATGGGCCGAATCCGCCCTCAGCGCCGACCTGCCCGCGGCACACGGCGAGCGGGTACGCCGCAAGCTCCACCGCCTCGGCGCCCGCCAGACCCAGCGCGCGGCGGCGGTGGCCCGGTGAGCGAAATCCTGTACGCCGCCGTGCCCGAGTTCCTCGGCGGCCTCACCACGGCCCTCGTTCTCCTCGCCGGCGGAGCCGCGCTGCGCGCACTCCGCTCCAGGTCGAAGCCCTAAAGCCTCACCAGAAGCGAACGAGGTTCAGGCCGCCGCCAACGCGCTTCCATCTGCCCATGAACCGATCGGTTCTTGGGCGCAGCTCGGGGTTCCGACCCACCGATCACTCCCAGCATCGCGGACTGGCCCAGTTCCAAACGGTGGGCCGTGACCGCAAGCTCATCGCCGAGCTGTTGCCACTTGTTTGGGGCCAGCTTGGCTAGGGACTTGGGCTGGGGCATGCCGAGGCGGCAGCCGCTAACGTCGCAGCTGCCGCCTTTGGGCAGGCCCCGCTGTTCGCTGGTGCCTGACCGGCTCAGTCCTGGGTCTTCATCGTCGTCTGCACATGCACGAGCAGACGAGCAGCCCCTCTCCCAGCCCCGAGTGCATAGAGTTCAGGCGAAGAGATTTGGACTGCGCAGGGCAGGCCACATAGAGCCCCGTCAGGACATGGGCCGGGTGCTTGCATCCGATAGCACGCGATCAATGCTGCAGCGGTGGCTGCGACCATCCCCGCAGGCCGCACGCTCGTCCTCTTACACCGACCGATAGTGATGTCCGGTCGAGAGGACTCCTCCGCTGCTGCAGTGTCCCGTTGAGCAGACCGAATACCGGCGTATGTACATCGCTACGCAGTTACCGCGGTGAAGCCGTCTCGCGATTGGGCGTCTCCAGCAGCAGCGAACGCCACTTGCGTGTGGAGCGGCCACTGGCGCGCTTCACGGAGGCTCCTCCCCGAACCCCCTGAGCAAGCTGGACGCATCAGACCAACCACAGCTGCCGAACCGACTTCTTGTCTGGCGACTTGAGCAGCACTTCACTGCCCGTAGAAGTCTCCCGCTCCACCAGCTCCAGCAACGCGACTGCGCGACGGACGGTCTCCGTGATGGAGATGCCCTTCTGCTCCTTGTACCAGCGCAGCTTTGCGGCGGTCTCTTCGTTGATGTTGACGCTTAGCCGAGTGACGTGCGGTTCAGCCGCAGGCGCCCTTGTAGGTGCGTCGGTGGTGTTCTCAGGCATGCCAAGGCTCCCAGTTCGAAGATGTCGCGAAAGTGTCGCGGCCCCGGACGCGGAAAGGTCCGGGATTACGCCTGCCGGCGGCTATGCCGGAGGGTCCCGAACGGCTTTATGTCCAAGGCGGCAGATGTCGCACTGCTGAGCGAAGCAACTATCTGGCTTCCTTCAGCGGATCCCCCCAGTGCGGGTGCGACACGCGCGAACCACCAGCTAGATGGTGTTCTCAGAGGACCGATAAGTACCTCATCAAGGATCTCCATTCAGTCCGGCCGGAGGAACGCGGATAGCGACATGGTGCTCTTACCCGCACCCAATGTCAAGTAAACGCGCACCAGATGCGTACCGGATACACTACCTATGTGTACTCAGTGTGGATGAGATCAACACCAGATGTTGAAAATGATCACATCTGGTGTGGTACGCTCCCCCCCAAGCGCCAGCTTGGGGGCGACTGTCCTGCCAGCTCTGCGCCGCCTACGGCGACCTTCTGAGGGGATCCACCAAAATGGACGACCAGGTTTCGGCCTGTGGAGACGAGCCTCGACGCCGCCTGCCTGCCGTACTGATCTGTGAGTGCAACAAGCTCTTCCTGACGCCCTTCCGTGAGTGGCACAACGAACGGGCTGTCGGGTTGGTGCCCGAACCCAGCGCCGCGCGACGGGAATTGACGGGCGCCAAGCGCGTTGCTCTGATATCCCCTGACGACTTCCGAGAGGACTTCGCGCCGCAGCACACCAAGACCTGTGGCTGGGGTCGTCGTAGGAACCTTTACATCCTGCTACCGAGCCCACGGGGGTGCGATCACTGATGACCGGTGTTTCACCGCAAACGCCCCGGTCGCCCTACGGCGACCGGGGGATCGAGGAGGACGAGATCCCCTCGACCGGCAATACCTACAAGATCGGTCCGCCGATTGCGATATCCCCTCCCGAAATCCCTCGGCAGGGGAGGGCTGGAGAGTGAGCGAAAGCGGCTCCGGGACCGATGAGGAGTTCGTCGAGAACGAGCCGGCCAACTCCTACGGCACCGAGTTCGCGTCTGTCGGTGAGCCGGGTATCAGCGAGGACCTCGCGCCCGAGCACAGCGAGACCGCGCGCCTCCTTGCCCCTCACAACATCCATGAAACTCGTCACAGGCTGGCGATGGGCATGCTGGGGCTGGTCGCGCTGCTGGCCGTCCTTCCCGTGCTAGCCCTCATTGCAGGTCGCTGGACGAAATTTGACGACGAGTCGTTCCGAGAGCTCAGCCTGGTGTTCACCCCGGTCGTGGCTCTTGCCAGCGCCGCCTTCGGATTCTTCTTCGCCAGCGACGACAGAAACCGCCCCTGACGCTCCGGCACTGATCTCCAGCGAGCGCACCACAGTGCAGATGCTGGGACTGCCCACGTGCACCAGCCTGTCGCGACAACCTCTGCGACACCTGGGCACGTAGGCCCGCCGGCCGACGTTCGAAGCGCCCTCTCGCGGTAGCGCGAACTTCGCCCAGTGGGTGGCTGGTGTTCTGGACGTCGAGGATCGGAAGACGCCCACAAGGGCTGAGGCTGCCGCAGGCCAGAATGCAAAAGGACCCTGATCGCCCTCCGGATAGAGAGGGAGCAGGGCTTCCGCGTTTCCCGGTGCGATGGTTCGAACCGAGCCTCTACCTGCGTCATACATGGTCGTCATCGTGCTTTCGGCGGCGAGCCTGGGCGTCGGACACGAAGCGCCCCGCTCCGGGGTGCCGGCTATTCCATCGTTCTGCGCAGACCTTATGGACGGCCTCGCCTGCATGGGAGCGCAGCGGGGTGGGTTTGCGGCAGAGGGTGCAGGGGGGGGGTCGCGGCGGAACTGCAGGCCGGCGCGCCAATCAAGGAGCACTGGTTTCCCAGTCACGGCCGAGGGGTAGTGCGTACCGCGGTGCCGGGGCGGCCGACGCGGCGGCCGTTGACGGTGGGTTCCTGGGCATGGCCAGGGCGGGCCTGGATGATGACGCCGCCGTGTTTCCCCTCGTACATCGCCGCGTCGGCTGCCCTCATCAGGGTGGGCAGGTCGTGCACGGCAAGGTCGTCGGGGTTGGCCGCTCCGAGCGAGACCCTCAGGGGCAGCAGTCCGTCCTCATAGGGGACGGGGCGGGCCATGAGGCGACTGAGGTGTGCCAGGCGCAGCGTGTAGTGCCGGGGTTCGATGGGGGCGAGGGTGGCGAACTCGTCGCCTCCGAGGCGGCCTGTGACCCCGCGAGGGCCGGCCCACTCGGTCAGGCGGGCACCGATCGCGGCGAGGGCAGTGTCGCCGGCGGCATGACCGTAGGTGTCGTTGAGCTGTTTGAAGTGATCGGCGTCCGCGAGGATCAGCACTGTCTGTTCGAGGCTGCGCTCGAGGAGGCGCTGGGCCCGCTCGGTGAATGCCTCGCGGCGCCAGGTGCCGGTGAGCGGGTCGCGCTGCGCCTCGACGAGGCGGCGGCGCAGGAGGGTGGTGTGCAGGGTCCATCCGGCCAACGGAACGGCCATGGCGGTGAGGTGGAGCGCTGTCCTTGGTAACGCGGTGGTGGTCATACTGGGGACTTCCTTCTCGTATTCAGGACGGGACGGAAACGCCCAGGACTGCCGGTGCTACGGCGGCCCTGGGCTTTGTGTGCAGGCGGTCGGGCGGCCAGGCCATGGTCGGCCGGGGGCGGGGTGTAGGTGTGCGGCAGCGGAGTTGGGCGACGGGGTCGCGTCCGCCGGGCCGTAAGCCGAGGGCGCGTAGTTGTCGGCGGGTGGCGAGTCCGTCGGGTGAGGCCTGCCAGTCGAAGGTCTCGATGGTTGCCGAGGGTGTGGCGTACGGGTCGACGTCGACAGAAGCCGTTCCTGGGCTGCTGCTCGTGCTCATGCTGCGTCCCGGGTAACGGGCCACCGGTTGCTGGCAGGCGGGTGAGGGGCAGCCGTGTACGGGCTGCCCGGTGTCTCGGTGGACGTCCAGTCCGCGGCTGGGGCGCCGGCAGACGGGGCAGTGATCGAGGTGGCCGAGGTCCTGGGTGTCGCGGCCCTGGGTGTGCATCCAGGTGACCGGCAGTGCCCCGGGAGTGTCGGGGGAGGCGGTGCGGACCTGCCACTCGGTGCGGGTGGGGTAGGCGACGAACTGCGCCCGGCTGCGGGCGAGGGCGTGCCCGTCGAGTGGGTGCAGGCGTTGGCCGCAGGTGTCGCGGTAGTAGGCGCTCGAGGCGGCCAGGACGTCTCGCACGGGTGGGTGGCCGATGACGAGCACGACGCCGTCCTCCCCCAGCTCGGTCACCTGCAGGCCCCGGTGGATGACAGGGATGTCGCTGCTGGACGGGGTGAACACCGCATCGTCCATGGGGTAGTCGGGTGCAGGGACTGTGGCCGATGCCCAGATCCCGATGCCGTTGATGGCGGTGTCGAGCCGGTAGACCGCGCCGTCGATGACCGGTTCGGTGTCCAGGGCGTGAGCCCATGCGGTGATGCCGGCGGTGTCGTGCTCACCGACGTGCAGGATCAGGCTGCGTCGGGCCTCATCCGGCCCGGGCCTCATGGTGATGGACGTCGCGAGTCCGTGGAGCGGCAGGCAGGGATGCTCCGTCAAGAGATGCCGCGCGACGTCGGACATCGCGACGCTCTCGGGAGATCCGTTCTCTTCCAGCTGGGCCAGCAGCTGGACTCGTTCCGGTATTGGCGTGCTGATCATCTGCAACTCCTGACGAAAAGGGCAGGCGAGCTCGGATTGCTGCTCGGGGGCGGAGCAGCTGTAGTCACTGGTTCCAGGGGGCGGGGACCCTGGCGGGGCGCAGCGGGTAGTGAGGGTCGGGGCGCTGCGGGCGGGGCCGGCCGATCCGGCGGCGCGGGCGGGTAGTGAGCACGGGTGATCTCCTCCAGCAGTTGGGCGGGCAGGGGCGGGCGCCCGCCGCCCCGGTGCGGGGTGGCGGGCGCAGGGGGGGTGGTGCTCAGCGCGCGGGGGCGGTGCTGTGCGGTCGTCCGGTGAGGGAGGCCGGGCTGGTGTGCGCGGGCCGGTCCGGGTCGGCGGGAGGCGCGGCGTTGCTGGTGTGTGAGCAGAGGTAGAAGCCGCCGATCAGCCCGAGGACCAGGAGGACCTGGTGCCGGTTGGCGGGGCGGACTCTGCGAGGACACCTATGACGCGGGGCGCTTTCGCCACAGCGAGGGCTCCTTGGGGTCGTCGCAGTCGTGCTGCGGGAGGGGGGCGGTGCTGAGGCCGGGCGGCCTGTGAGGAACCCGGCCGTCGTAAGGGCGGCCGGGTTCCAGGCAGGGCGACGAGTCGGGGGAGGCAGGGTCAGAGGCTGCGGGCGTCGGCGAGGCCGGCGGCCTGATCGAGCATCCGCATCGGGATGCGGCCGCTGGCGAAGCCGTCGTTGAAGGAGGGAACGGAGTCGACGTCGGCGAACTGGCGGCGGATAGCGTCCATGAGGACCTGAAGGCCGCGGGCTTCCAGGTTTCGGTCGCCGGCGGCTTCGGCGCGGATGGCGCCGTAGAGACAGCGGGCTCCGTCCTCACGGATCTGGGATCCGGCGCACCACCCGTCGGTGAGCAAGCGGTGATGCGCACGCTGTAGAAGGGCGGCCACCAGGGTCGGGTACAGGGTGGGCGGTGGCTGAAGGGTCGGGGTGAGCGGGACGGTGAGGACGTCGTCCAGGTCGACGGGTTCGGCGGGGATGTGCGCGGTGTTGACCTCGAAGGCGACGGCGGCCTCGTCCAGGGCCACTGTCATGGCCGCGTTGGTGAACACCAGGCGTTCCTCGAGGGACAAGGCAGCCGCTGGCGCGTGCACTGTGGTCTGGACGGAGTGGGCTGTGACGGCCGTGGGGTTGGGCATCGGGGCTCCAGTCAGGGCAAGGCAACAGGCGCCGCCCGGGAAAGGGGATGCCGGGGGCGCCCGTTGGGCAGGGAGGTGAGGTGCGTTGCGTGGCAACTGGTGCCTTGGCTGCGTTGTTGCCGTCTGGCGTACGGGGCGGGCAGCCTTACTCAGACAGGGGGAGGCCAGGGATGAATTTCGTGTTCGTGTGTGGCTGGTGCGACGAGGAGTGTGTGGTGTTCTGCCCGCGCACGGGGTTCTGGGGAAACCGGTTCGAGGATCCCGAGGAGTTCGATTGCTGGAGCTGCGGGGGGACGAGCACGACTCCCTACAGCCCGTGGACGCCCGCCGACTGACCACCCCGTCACCGTGGAGGCCGGCCCTGCCCGGGCAGAGGCAGTTCCCACGGTGGGAGGAAGTCAGGCGTTGTTGAGGCTCTTGATGGCCTCCAGCGCCTGGCGGGGCGAGGTCAGCTGGGGCTCGCGCCTGCTGGCGGATGTGGTGCGGCGGGTGCCGCCCCTGCCCTTGCTGCCTGAGCTGCGTCGGCGGGAGCCGGCATCCTCGTCGCTGTCGTCTTCCTTGGGTTCGGGTTCGGGCCAGAACTCGCCGGGCCTCACGGGTTCGTTCCAGTCGAACCACAGGCCGCGCTTCTCCAGCTCAGTGATCTCGTGGTCGGTGAGCCGGTTGACCTCATCGGGGAACAGGTCAACGAGATCGGTGTCGAAGTCCGCATACAGCGACCGCATGAGAACTGCCCGGCCGTTGTCCAGGACCATGACGGCCACCCCGCCGGTGCTCACTCCGTTGTCCGGGTCGGCCTCGCCCTTCATGGCCCGGTCGATCGCGGAGCCTTCGTTGCGGGAGTAGCGGGCCGGGATGGTCGGCACGTCGTAGGCGTTCTCCATCGTGCCCTCCGCCGCCTTGCGGGTGGCGCCGGGCGAGCCCATGTTGAAGATGGTCGGCCGGCTGTTCTGGCGGAGGTTGTCCTTCATCTCGGTGGAGAACCCGTTGTGCGCGAACGGGGACTGCCCAGCCGGGTTGAAGCCGATGCCGTACTTCAGGCCGGTGACCGTGAGGTCGTCTCCGTCCTTCTGGATGAACTCGCCGAAGTCCCCGTCCTGCGCCGCGGTCATGAACTCGTCCGCGAAGACGTTCAGCTGCTTGTAGGGGCAGCGGGAGTCGCCCGGCTTGTAGTCGTGCGCCTCGCCGTCGTACGCCCAGGGCATGTCTGCGCGGATCTCGCACAGGGCCTTCGCCGCGCGCAGGGAGCGGGCCATCCACAGCGCGTTGGAGCCCTGCCGGTCGATGTGCCGGCCGAGCACGGTGGTCTTCTCGTCCTTGCGGACGGTGGAGAGCCACACGACCTGGCCGGCCAGCGACATCGCGGCCATGTCGATCGCGAAGAACTGTGTCTTCCCGGACCGGGACACGCCGAGGATCAGCCCGTGCCGGGCGGCGTTCTTGTCGTGCTGGAACACCATGTTCTTCACCGGCTGGCCGGTGATGGTGTACCCGCACACGTACATGCCCTTGGCGTCCGGGGTGAGCAGCTCCCGGGTGGCGGGGAAGATCGCGGACAGCGGGGGCTTGTCGAAGGCGCTGATGAGGAACTCGGTGCCGTCGATGAGGACGAAGACGCAGGAGTCGTCCTCGGGCAGGCCCAGGCCGCGGCAGACCTTGGCCAGGTCGATACGCGGGGTCTCGGTGGCGTCGGCCATCTTCGCCCGGTAGAAGGTGACCTGGCGTACGTCGTCGCGGGTGCGGTGGACCAGCTCGGATCCGGGGGCGCCGCCCTTGGGGGAGCCGACCTTGTCCGTCCAGCGTTCCTGGGGTGTGGGCTTGGTGCGGCGGCGCTGGTTGGCGTCGGGGGTGATGCGGGCCTCCAGCCAGCCCGGCCCGCCCTGCCGGCCGGGCTGGACCGCGACGTCCGCGAGGACGACGTCGCCGGCGTGCACGCCGAACGGGGCGGCGACGGCGGCCTCGGACAGGCCGGTGATCGGGCGGCCGGTCTCCGAGGCACGCAGCAAGATCGTCATGTCGTGCTGCATGCCGGGGTGGCGGGTCGCCTTGACGATGTGGGTGCGGGCGGGCATCCCCGCGCGTTCCCACAGCACCCGCGCGTCGCGGGTCAGCAGGTCGGCGCCGTCGTCCACCACTGCCGCGGGCGGCTCGGCTTCGGCGAGCACGGGCACCTGCTGCAGGGTGGCGAGGGCGGGGCGGTGGCGTCGGCGTGCGTGCCGGGCGAAGGGCATCACCAGGTAGCCGGCGGCCGCCCAGGTCGCGGCGAGCAGTCCGTCCAGTCCGTAGGGGCCCCATCCGGTGGTGTGCCCGGCGGCGGTGTCGATGGCGGCGGCCAGGACCAGCGGGGACCAGCGCAGGATCTTGCGTCCGGCGCCGGCTTCCTCGCCCTTGGCTGCCAGGATCCAGCCGCCGATCCCGGCGGCTCCGGCCAGCTGCACGATCTGGTTGACGGGGCTGTCGGGGTAGAGGTTCGGGGCCACGGCCAGCACGGGCGCGGCGAGGGTGTAGGCGAGGCGTTCGAGCACGACACTGCGCGGCGTGGGCACCGTGGGCTCCTTCTGGGATGAGGACGGGCGGCCCCGCAGGGTCTGCGGGGCCGCCCGTGGCGGGGGTGGGTGGGGGAGGGGTGGGTCAGCGGTCGAAGAAGCCCGGCCGGGGGGTCTTCTCGTGCCGGTTGGAGCGGATGTCGTCCAGCGCCCCGTAGAGCGTGGAATGGGCGCGCTGGGTCTCGTGGGTGAGGTCGGCGGTCTCCTGCGCGGTGTCACACAGCCGCCTGACCTCCACGGCGGCGCCGCCCAGGGCGACGGAGACCAGGTTGGTCACCTCCACGAACGTGCCGTCCAGGCCGGCGTTCTCGATGTCGCGGGCGACGTTCTCGGTGCGGGTGGCGTTGGTCTGCATGCTGCGCCGCAGCGACTCGAGTTCGAGGGCCGCGTCGTCCATGGCCTTGCCGAGCTTGTGCAGTTTGTTCTGCACGGCCGTGTAGCGGTTGTCGTCATCGGCCGGTGCGGGCGCGGCCCCGGCGGGGCGGGGTACGAGATCGCTCATCAGGGCAGGTCCTCTTTCCTGGTTCTAGTCGTGGTGGGCGGCGGCCGACGCGTGTTTCAGGCCCGCGTCCTCCTTGGCGTTCATGTCCTGGCCGTAGACGCGGGCGACCTGGGTGGCCGCGAGCAGTGCGGCTTCCTTGGCGATGCCGCACTGCTCCGCGCAACGCTTGGCCTGCTCCTTCATCCGGGCCGCGGAGTCGGCGAGGTCGGCGATCAGGTCGGTGACGGCGGTGGAGATGTTGTGGTCGCCGACCAGGTCGGCGGCCATGTCCCGCAGGGCGTCGGCGACCTTGCCGAGCGCCTCCATCAGCGCTTCGGCGCGCTCCTGGTCGGAGGCGGCCTTGATGGCGATGCTCGCCATCTCCATCAAGAACTCGTCGAACGTGATGTCCGTGCGGTGCTGGGCGGCCAAGTTCCCCTGACCGGGCTTGCTGACCGATGCGCTGCTCACGCTGCTCCCTTCCGTGTCTGTGCTGGTGGGTCGGCTGGTGCCGGGCCGTGCGGTGTGCGGCTCCGGGGCGGGCGGCAGGCCCTTGACGCCGGTCGTCGCGGCCGCGGGGGCGTCGGGGACGGTGTCCGCGTCGACGATGTCGTCCTCGACGCCGGCGGCGGGCTGCGGCGGGCGGTTGGGGTGGTCGGGCCACTCGACCGTCGGGGTGGGCGGCGGCCCGAACCGGCCCTTTGACGACCGGCCCGACTGCCCGGCCCGACCGGCACCCGCCGGCCGGTCAGCACGACCGGCACCTGAGGCGCGGCCCGTTCGGCGGGTGCGACTCCGTCGTCCGGACGCGCCCGAACCGCCGGCGCGACGGAACCGCCGACGCTTCCTCGCGTCGCCGGACGCCCCGTCAGCGGCCTTGTTGTCCTTGCCGGACTCACCGGCCGCCTTGTTGTCCTTGTCGGCGCTGGAGGCCTCCTCCTGGGCCGGCTTGGCGGTCTTTCCGCCCTTGCCGTCGGCGCCCTTGCCCTTGCCGTGCTTGTCCTTGGTCAGGCCCACCTTCTCGGCGGGGGCCTTGTCGGCCGTCGCGCCGGCACGGCGCTTGTCCCAGCGGCGCTGGGCTCCCTCGCCGACGGCCTGGCCCAAAGTGGTACGGCCCGCATCGGGCGACGCCGCGGCTTCCCGCTTCGCCCGCCTCGCCGCGTTCCGCTCCGCCTTCCTCGCCCGGCGCTCCTTCCGGTCGTTCTGCCGGTTGCTGCGGGCCTGGTCGCGATCCTTGGTCCGGTCGGCGACACCGGCACTGTGCCCGGCGCTGCGCCGCTCCTGACGTCCGGCCTGGCGGGTCCCGGCGCGCTCGGCACGGCCACGGGCCCGCTCCGCGCGGGCGTTGGACGCCGGGCTGTGTTGCTGCGCCCGGCCGCCGTCGCCCTTCGAACCGCCGCCCTTGCCGGAACCGCCTGAGCCACTGTGGGAGCCCTTCGAGTCCCCACCCGGTCCAGGGCGCCCGGGACCAGTTGAACGGTTGGCAGAGGAGCGGTCAGAGGCCTTTCTGCCGCCACCCGCCCCGGCCCCCGAACGCCCGGCGGTACCGACGGGGTTGGAGCCGCGCGACACGGGCCCCTTCGAACCAGGCCCCGAGCTGTTGCGGGATCCGCCGCCGGCCTTCGAGCGGCCCTTGTCGGCGCCCAGCCCAGCGCTGGAGGACTTCGTGCGGTCGGCGTCCGCCTTTCCGCGGGCCGCCGCCCTGTCGCCCTTCGCTTTCATCATCGCGGCGTGGAGCTTTCCGTTCTGCTCCATCATCGCGACGTCCTGCGCGGTGCGACCTGCCAGGAGCGCGGCCTTCCGTGCTATTTCAGCCTCACGGAAAGGAGCTTCGCTTTCGTGGTTGTACCGCGCCATTTCCAGCCGGAGTTCCAGCCAGTCACCGAGACGATCGGCGAGAGAGCGCGACTGGTCGTATTCGCCCTCCTCGTATTCGTCGTCATCTTCACCGGTTTCCGACGGGGTGATCCCTTCGGAACGCAGTGCGTTTGTCGGGTTCGGAGCTGCCGGAATCGCTGGGAGTTCCATCGTGGTCTCTTCCGGGGACTCCGGGGGAGCCTCCGGAATGTCTTCCGGCGGTGGAATGGTGTCGATGAAATCCGGGATCGGCGGCAGCGGGTATGTGGAATCGCCGTTCCAGGGACCGTGGACCAGCGTTCCGCCGCCGGTGTCGTCGGGCTCGTCGGACACGGCGCACCTCCCTTCAAGGGGGTTGACAGACAGGGGGTCTCGCGTGCACACGTGCACGTGCACGTGTGCACGCTTTACGCGCGCGAGGCCCCGCCGGAGTCCGGCGGGGCCTTCGTGGGTGCTGCTCAGGTCCGCGGGCCGTGCTGCTTCAGGACGGTGTCCGCGTACTGCATGAGGTGGTCGAACAGTCGCGGGTCGCCCGCCTGCCGCTTCTCCAGTACGAGCTTGAAGAGGCGGCACATCAGCGTGAACGCGGTAATGACATCGCCGCGACCGGCTTTGGCTTCCTTGGTGATTGCGGACCGAGTAACGCGGAGCCAGAATTCCATCCGGCCGACTTCACCGCGACTTTCGATCGCCTTGCGTTCTTCTTCCCGCAGCCAGCCGTTCCGCCCGTGAATGGAGCGTTCGGTACTGCTGAGGGGGCGCGTCACGCCGACTCCCTGTTGCCCAGGTCGTAAAGCGACGTAGGTCCACCGTAGCCGGAATTCTGGCCCTGTCCACCCTGCTGCAGTGGATTCTGCGGAGCGGCCTGGAGCGGCAGGGCTTTCTTTCGCTTCTTTTCCAGTTCCTTTTCCTTCCTCTTATCGGCCGTATTCGAGACCGTCTCGTCGTGGGCGCGGCGCTTGAATGCGCTCTTCTCCAGGCCCTTGGTGACGTCTTCCACGCTCTTCAGCACGCCCTGGAGGGCGCGCTCGACGGGCAGTGCGCGCAGTCGGGCGTGGTAGAACCGGTCGCCGTCCACGCTGGTGTTGCGGCAGTGGATGCGGGTCTCCAGGGCGAGGGTCTCCAGGTTCCTGCCGATGTCCAGCAGGACCCGCTGAACGTCGGCCAGGTAACGGGCGGTCGCCTCCGGGCTCTGCGCCACATCGCGCAGGGGCGCGTGATTCGGGTCATGGCTGTTCACGGTGGGTTTCCTCCTGCTGTACTTGGGGCGCTGTCGGCTGCTTCCGGCAGTCGCAGCGAGGGCCAGCCCATTACTGGTGGGCTGGCCCTCACTGGTGTGTGCCGGACGATGGGGTCAGGGGCGGTAGCCGCCGGCGAGCAGGGCGACGGCTTCCTGTCGGTACTTCGAGGCGGTGTCCGTGGACGACACGTCGAACTCGCGCTGGACGTCGGCGATGGAGATTCGCTCGCACAGTTCGTGCGCCAGGTCCTCGTGCGCCAGGCCCTCGGGCTCCAGACCGGCCGCCAGCGCCAGGCGGGCGACCCTGCGGACTGCGCGCTGCCTCGAGGTCAGCTTCGCCTCGTCCTCGATTTCGACCGCGCGCCGCTCGGCTTCGGCAGCGGCCTGCCGGATTTCGGCAGCGGCCCGCCCGGCTTCGGCGGCGTCCTTCTGGGCGTGCGCGATGTGGGCGAGAGCGTCGGCGTGGCGGCGCTCCTCCTCCGCCTTCCCGCGGTCGGCTTCGGCGGCGGCGTGGCGGGCTTCGGCAGCGGCCCGCTCCGTTTCGGCAGTGGCCCGGTCCGCTTCGGCGGCGGCGCGGCGGGCTTCGGCGATGGCCTGGGTCTCAACGGCCTGAGCCTCTGCCGCGGCGACTCGGTCGGCCTCCGCCGCTTCCTTCCGCTTCTCGGCCGCCTGAGCCTCCAGTCCGGCCGCGCGCAGGTCCGCCTGCGCCTGCGCCTCGCGCTCCTGCGCTTCTTTGTGTGCCGCCTGCGCCTCGCGGGTGCGGGCCTCAGCGATCACCGCGTTCTGCAAGGCCTCCTTTTCCAGTGTGGCAACCCGCTCTGCGGCGCTTACCTGGGCTTTGGCGTGTGCGCGGGCCTGGCCGGTCTGGCCGTCGACCTCCGCACGGACCGTCTCTGTCTGGCCCTTGGCGCGCAGCCGGTCGGCCTCGGCCTTGGCCTTGGCGACCTCGCTGCGGGTCTCGGCGTCCAGACGCTCACGTTCAGCGTCCTCGGCCCGCTTCTGAGCAGCCCGTTCCTGTTCGCCGGGCAGGGCCAGGGCCTGGGCGACGGTGTAGCCGTACGGGGCCATGGTCATCGGCAGCAGTTCGTCCTCGTCGGCCGTGGCCAGGTCACCCTTGTACTTGCGCTTGAGCCACTGCTCGTAGGCGATGAGGTCCTGGTCGCGGCGGATCATCTCCGGGTAGGAGGTGACGCTCCACAGCCGCATCCGGCGGAAGATCCGGGCCGTCGCCACGGGTGCCAACGTCCACCGCATCCACGGAATCGAGTCCCGTTCGTCCTGGTCGGGGCGGACGATGCGGTCGATCGAGGTACGGCCCAGCTCCACCACCGTGATGAACAGGATCGGGACGACGCCGTGAGCGCCGGCAGCCACGTAGTCCAGCAGCTTCCAGGCCCCTTGTGGGGCGCCGGACGCGGCGTTGAGAACGACCGTCGCACTGGTCAGCAGCCATACCGGGTAGCGGATCCAGCTGATGGGACGCTTGAGCCAGGCCATCAGCAGATCGACGGCGATCATGACCATGATGCCGACGTCGACTCCGACGGCGAACAGCTGGCCTTTGCCGAGCGAATCGAAGCGCAACTCCTTGAACGCGAAGACCGCGACGTGCTCGAACGACAGGTACAGGCCGATCCCTGCGAGCACGAGCGCGGCGGTCACGATCGCACCGGCCGCCCACTTCTGGGTGCCGGTCAGCCTCCCCGCAGAAGGCTTCGTTCCCCTTCCGCTTGCCGTCTCCGAAACGGACTCAGCCGCGCCCGAAACGGTGCCGGGCGTCAGCGAAACCGGCTCGGGCGTATCCGAAACGGCGGCCGGTGAGACCGAGCCGGGGTCAGGTTCAGCCGCAGTGCGCGGCCAGTCGGTGATCGTCATGTGAGGCCTCCAGTCGGGTCGTTCAGGGCGTGTCCGAAACGGCAGCGGCTGCTCCCGAAACGCGGTGGCGCGTTCCCGAAGCGACGGCCGGTTCGGGCTGTCCGGCTCCCCGTCACCGCGAAGCACTCCCCGCTGTGGTGCTGGCGGGGAGTGCTTCGCGGATCAGGCAGCCTGCAGACCGTGGTCACCAGCCGTTCAGGTGCGCCTCGAAGGCCGGCCAGCCCATCCGGGCGGCGGCGGCGAGCTCGCGGGTGTCGCGGGCGCCGCGCCGCCAGATGTTGGCGGCCGTGTCGTGGCCGTCGGCGGCCAGCCTGTCGGCGACGGCCTGCTGCCGGACCGCGGAGCGCTGATGGTCGGCGGCGATCGCCACCATCTCCGCGTGGGTGTAGGGGAGTGCGTCCGGCGGGGCGATCTCCCCGATGACGAGGTAGCTGTCGATGTCGGCGGGCGTCCAGGTGGCCGGATCGCCGTGGTCTTCGCGGTACTGGGCGAGGGTGAGCATCATCGGTCTCCGTTCGCGGTGTGGCGGCGGTTCAGGTAGGCGTCCTGCAGGCGCTCGAACCGCTCAGTGAGCGTGGCGCCTGCCGTGCAGGGAGCGCCGGGCTGGCAGGTGGTGCAGTCTGCTCGGTGAGCACGCCAGGCTTCGGCGGCGTGCATGTAGCGGGCGTGCAGGTCATCAGCCATCGGGGGTGGTGCCTCTCGTGGTGCGGGGGTGGGTGTTGGCGACGGGATGGCCCGCGTCCCACGCCCTGGCGGCCGCCGTTGCCGCGGCCACGAGCAGGGCGAGGGTGAGCGGGTGGGCCAGCCCGTGCTCGGCGATGGCCCGTACCGTCTGGTGCTGAGCGGTACGGGCGCGGTGTATCCGACTCAGCGGCCGATGGCCTGACAGGCGTCGCAGGTCCAACCGGTGACGGGAGAGAAGCTGAACCGGCCCCCGCACCGGTCGCACTGCAGGGTGTTCTGCGTGACCGGCAACATGCCGGGCTCATGGGCCGCGCTGCCGCAACGGCACGTCCAGTAGCCGCACAGCGGGCACGCGTCGTCCGCCGACCGGAAGGCGAGCGGTCCGGTGAGCACGAGCACCGGCTGCCGTTCGTAGCCGGAGGCCATCTCAGCGAGGGTGCGCCGCGCCTGGCGGCCCGCGGCCCGGGCACGGCCATCGCCGTCGATCACGAGGTGCCGCACCACCTGGTGAAGCTGGTCGGTCTCGTCACGCTCGTAGCCGCGGGAGTCGTCTTCGCGGCTCATGTCGTCGGCGATCCCGGAGCGAGGGGGCAGGATCGTGGCGCTCACGCCGCCACCCCCCAGCCGTTGCGCGCACGGCGGGCGGTACGGATCTGCTGGATCTCCGTGGCCAGCGAGCGCACGAGGATGTTCTGCGCGTGCTGCGCCCGGCCCTGCGTGCGGTGACCGCCGACCCCGTCCGGGTTCTTGACCGCCTCCCGCCGCAACTGGACCGAAAGGTTCACCAGCCGCTTCCACTCCGGCTCGCCGTCGGCGGCGACCGCCGCCTTGAGCCGCTGCGCCTGCTTGCTGCGCTCGGCAGCCAACGCACTGCCGGAGGAGCCGCCGCGCACCATGTCCTCGGTGTGCGCACGGCCGTCGCCCTCGCGCAGGGCGAGTTCGTGGCAGGCCGCCCTCACCGGGCAGGCCCCGCAGAACGCGAGCGCGGCCTTGCGGCGCTTGTTCCAGCTGCGCAGCGGCTCGTCGTCGGCGCGGAAGAACGCGTCGACCGGGGCGCCGGGCTGGGCGCACAGCGCGCCGGCATCGACCGCGGCCTGAAGTGCGGCCCGGCGCGTGTGCTGGGCCTGGGTGGATGTCATCCTGTGCATGCGTAGATCCCCTTCTACCGAGGGTGAGCTGCGAAGACGAACCCCCCGGGCTTAGGCCCCCGGGGGGTTCGTCGTGTTCAGGGCGTGTGGCCCTGTGACTGCTGTACGAGCAGCCACGGCCCCGGCCGCCCCTGATGAAAAGGGGCGGCCGGGGCCGTGGTAGATCGTCCGGAGCTGGTCAGGATGCGCGTCGCTCGAGACGCAGCTTCTTGAGCGGCGCTGGTGATGCACCCAGCGGCGCGTCACCGGTGGGCACCTGGGCGCGGCGCGTATCGGTACTACGGACCGCGGACTCGGCAGCCGTCCACTGCTGCTTGCGCAGCAACCACAAGAGCCGGCCATCACCGTGCTCGTCAGCTGCCAACGCCTGCTTCTGCGCAGCGATCTGGCTGACGGCCGGGGCGGGCACGGCCTTCGGCTTACGCAAGACGGTGGTCGTGCGGCGGTGCACGGTCTCCGCGTGGCCGTCCTCCAGGCGCTCCTGCCACTTCTTGACCGTCACGTCGACGGTGACCAGGCGGTTGCTGCCCAGGCGGCAGCGGACGGCCGCGTCCTTGCCCGCACGGCCGGTGTCGTGCGGCACGACCTTGGGCTGCTTGGTCTGGAGGCCGGTGATCGGCACCCACGTCTTGCAGTCGGGGCAGACCAACGACGCGCAGGCCGGGCGCAGATCGAACTGGTGAGGCTTGAGGGTGGAGATGATAAGCGCCGGGCTGGCGTTGACAGTGCGGGAGCGAGTCCGGCTCTGCCGGGTGCGGGCGGTGCGCTCAATGGTCGAAGCAGGCATCTGAACTCCTCCTAGGCGGAGTGGCAGGAGCGCGTCGCAATACTCTCTCTGCCCTCCAGGCCGCACGGCACAGGGCCGGCGTCCCGCAGGACAGACAGCGCACTGCGCTGCGAAGTGCACACAGTTGTCGCGGCCGTCAGGCTCCGGAGGAGTTCGATGGTGCTCTCGCGCCCTCAGCAAGCTGAGGACTACTCCGGCCGCCCCGAAAGGCGGACGACTACTAGCGGTCTTGCTGCTGGCGATGCACCCAGATGTGCAGGAACAACACCGACTACGCCCTGCAAGCGGCTACTTACCGCTCGCTGGCACATCTCGATAGAACCTCACTATTCGACACCGGTCAACCTGTCTAGCTAAGTAGTTTCCAAAAGCGCCTCTGACCTGCGATTTCATAGAGACACTTAAACCGTGTCGCGTCTCGGCTTTCGAGAAACAACTAGACATGCGATGCTGTGCAGACCGGGCAGCGAGATCCACTGGCTGCCACGACGTGTACGGAGAGGGGGAGCAGTGGCCACCAAGCAGAAGGAGCCAGGGAAGGTCGAACGGATCGCGTCCGAGATCCGGGACAAGATCGAGCGAGGCGCACTCGCACCTGGGTCGCGCCTGCCTGGCGTGCCTCAGCTCCAGAAGGAACACGGCGTCGCCTACCAGACCGCGCGCGACATCTACGGACTCCTCGAAGACGAAGGTCTGGTCTTCTCTCGCCGGGGCAAGGGCACCTACGTATCCCTGGTGATCGGCAAGATCGTCTCGGATCGCACCCAGCGCTACCTGCCGACGCTGCGAGAGGCTGGCGGAGCCGTTGGAGCCTTCGAGGCAGAGATGCGGTCGATGGGCTTCGAGAACAAGGACCCGGTCGTCACGATCGCCAAGGACGTGCCGCCGAAGAAGGTCGCTGAGCTCTTTGGGATGCACCACCGCGCGAAGACCCTCAAGCGTGAACGAATCATGCGGGTGGGGCTCCCGGGCAACACCGATGCTTTGGAAGTCGTCCAGGTGGCCACGAGTTGGTTCCCGCCGGACGTCGTCGACGCCTGCCCCGTGCTCGCGGAGAACAACACGGGCACGGGGGGCAGCAAGTCGCGGATGGCGGAGGCCGGCTTCAGACAGGAGCGGCTGCGTGAGGAGATCGAAGTTCGTTCGCCCACTCCGGAAGAGGCCGATGCACTCGGCATTCCGGTTGAGCGAGCCGTACTGGAGATCACCCACAAGGGGCTGACTGCCGACGGCCGGATCGTAGAGATCTGCCTGCACGTCCTACCGCGCACCAAGTGGCGGTTGGCCTACGAGTGGGTCATCGACACCCCGGGAACTAGCTGACCAGCACGAAACACACAAACGTCCATCAAGACACGAGCAAGGAGCATTCAGCACATGGCTAGCAACCGAATCGACGACAGCGGCGTGGTCATGCGGGACGCGCGCACCCGCTACACCACCGACCAGCGTGAGGAGAACGGCGCGCACGGTGCGTTCGACGCCGAACTACGCCGGTCCGGCCGCGCTCCGCGGACCGAGGTCTCCGTCAGCCGCGCCACTGCGCCGGCGGATGTCGCTCAGTTCCTGGGCGTCGACGGCGAGGTCGTCGTGCGGGCTCGGGAGATGTTCGACGGTGAGCGCGTCATTCAGCTCGTCACGACGTACATCCCGGTCGACGTTGCCGAGGCCGCGGGCATCGAGCAGGTGGACACCGGCGTCGGCGGCATCATCAGCCGCATGAAGGAGGCCGGGTTCGACCAGGGCTCCAGCGCTGTCGAGGATGTCGAACTCCGTCCTGCCACCTCGGAGGAGTCGGCTCGGCTCGGTCTGCCTGACGGAGCGGACGTGCTGACCATCAACCACATCGGTGCCGCGGATGGTCGCGTAGTCGAGGTGACCCAGCACGTCCTGGGCAAGGGCTGGAAGCTGCGCTACGCCACCCCGCTCGCCTGACGCAACTCCCCGGGTGCCCCGACCGTGCCGGGGCGCCCGCCTCGCTGACCCCTCTGAGTCCCCGGAGTCTGATCCCATGAGCACCGAGAAGCGGCTCAGCACCCCCGAGCTGGTGGATGAGATCCGCAGCTCCCTTGTTGTGAAAACCGGGTGGATCCCCATGTTCTCGGGCCCGGACGGTCCGTCCGGGGTCTCTGATAAGGCGTCCCTCTCCGGAATCGCGCAGAGCCTGCTCGAATTCGCCGACGCGCCGACCATGCCCTCCACCGTGGCGCAGCAGCTGCGCAGGGCCTCGGAGTCGGCGGCTGCGGCGGTCGCGGCAGACAACGCCACGGCATACGGACACCTGGGAGCGGCGTACGCGTACGTGGTCCAAGCCCGTCGCGTAGCCAGCAACGACGCGATCAGCTAGTCGTGAATTCCGCAAGCACCGCAAAGGAGGAGGACGGTCGCCGGTGTTGATCTACTGCCGGTTCCGGACGGGGTGAGCTGGGAGAGGATCCGGCAGCACAGCACCAACGCACTATCGACCCGAACTCGCCGCCAACGAACCGGCACATGGTCCGCACAGAAGGCCCCACACTGCACACGAACTGGTGCCTTTCAGTGACAGGATGCCTCCATGAATAACGTCGCTCGGTCCCCGTAGAACGAGCGAAGCCGCTCCCTCCTGGCAGAGGGAACGGCTTCTTAGCTACCGACTCGCACGCCTACCAGCAACCCGAGTCGTGTCCGGTGAGGTGACCTCGCCGGGGTGATGCCCCGTGGACCCTTGGGTCCGCGCAGTCACCTGTACCCAGAATAAGCGTCCCGCGACGCGGAACGCCACCATCTGGGTCTCCTGTCAGGTCACATCTGCTGGTCACGACTCCCCTATCCCAGGGGAGAACCACCACATGCACTGCCATCTCCGGCCCCGCCGCCGGCCCCCGGCCGCAACTTCGCAAAGTCCTTTCGGGCTGGCTGTCGGGCCGACGCCTGCATCAAGTGTGACTACTTCCTGCGCCTCGTCCGCCGCTCCCATCTGTACCGCCCCTCCTCACCAGAAGCGGCTGGACGTGCCTTCCCCCAACGCTCACCTGACGTCGGGGGTGATCCGATGAAGGAGATGTCGCAGGCTGATTTCTTGAGCGCACAGATCCGCCGGGCGTGGGAGCCCCCGGAGGAGGTGGTCGTTCCAGCGCCGCTGGCGTTCTCGCCCGACCTCCAGCCCGAGGACTACGGCGTGCTCCTACGCCTTCTGCTCCGGGATCCGGAGCTGCCCTCGGGAGTGCAGGCTCTGGCCGCCGAGTTCCAGGAGTCGGGCTGGAAGATGGGAGACACACGGCTTCGGGGCGTAATGAAGCGGCTGCGTAAAGCGGGACACGTCCAGCGCGAGCGGGACGGCTACGACACCCAGGCAGGGCGGCCTCGCTGGGCGTTCGCTGTGTACCGGAACCCGGCAAACAACCCCGACCACACCCCTTCTCAGGCTTCCGCGTCTTCGCAGGTCAGGCCGACACGTGGATTTTCAACGAGTCGGGCCGTATCACCCCCTTCCGACGCGTTGGATTCCAACGTCTTTGCAGGTCAGGCCGACACGTTGGAATCCGGCGTGTCGAGAGCGGACGCGTTGGAATCCGACGCGTTGGATTCCAACGTCTTTGCAGGTCAGGCCGACACGTTGGAATCCGGCGTGCCGGGCGTCGCCCCCCCCACTCCCCCCCGTAGGGAGGAGGAGGATTCCTCCTCCCGTAAGTCCTCCTCCGACACCTCCATCGCGGTGGGCGCTCAGGCAACAGATGCCGCAGCGGTTACGGCTGCTGTTGAGTTCCTTGCGGAGCTGCCAGGGCGGTGGGCGTGTGGACGGAAGTCAGCGGCAGAGCTCGCGCCGCTGCTGGCCGAGGCGGTACAGGCACAGGGCTGGGAGTTGGGCGCGGATCTGGTTCAGCAGCTGACGCGTAGGTCTCAGGCGCGGCGCAGTTCCCAGTCGGTGCTGCGGGAGCGGCTGGAGGACCTGCCCCGTTACCGCGCCGCCCGTAAGGTCCTGGAGCAGGAAAGCGGGAGGGCAGCAGCTGGCCGGGTTCCCGGGCAGCAGCTCGCCCTGGAGGACACGCAGCACAGCCGCGGTGACGTGGCGCAGCCGTCGGCAGCTGTGACGCCTGAGCAGGTGGAGCAGGCCCGGACGTTTCTGCTGACGTTGTCCGCACCGTGGGCGTTGGGCCCCGAGGCCGCGCTGCGTCTGGCTCCCCTGCTCGCGGACAAGGCGGCCGAGCGCGGCTGGGCCCTCGACGAGCAGCTGCGCCAGCAGCTGATGTCGAACCCGGGCGGCGGCCAGAACTACGAGTGGCTGCTGGAGAACCGTCGAATCGCTACCCTGCCCGACCGCACCCGCAAAGTCGTCCTGGCCCGTCCTGCGGTTCCGGCGGGGATGTGCGTCCGGCATCCGGCGTTCGCGGAGGGTGACTGCCCGCCGTGCCGGCACGCAGAGAATGCGCGGCTGGCCCGTGGCCGGTCCGAGCCGGGGCCGATCGACGGGATGGGGCTGCTGGCCCGGGTCCAGGCCGGAATGCCTGCCGGGGGTGCTCAGTGAGCGACCTGGATGTGTTTCCCCGTCAGCAGAGCGGCGAGGTACCGGCGCAGGACCTGGACGCCGAGATGTCCGTGCTCGGGGCGATGCTGCTGGGCAAGGACGCGATCGCGGACATCCTGGACTGCCCGATGCAGCCGCGGGACTACTACCGGCCCGCCCACGAGACGATCCACACCGCGATCCTGGCCCTGTACGTCAAGGGCGAGCCGGCCGACCCGATCACGGTCGCGGCCGAACTGGTCAGGCGCGGCGAACTCAGCCGGGTTGGCGGCGCGCCGTACCTGCACCAGCTGGTGCAGGCGGTGCCGACCGCGGCGAACGCCACGTACTACGCCGACGTCGTCCACGAACGCGCCGTCCTGCGGCGTCTGGTTACAGCTGGGGGCCGGATCGCGCAGCTCGGTGCGGCGGGGGAGGGCGGCCTGGACGAGATCCGCTCAGCGGCCGAATCGGAGCTCCTGGACGCGCTCAAGGGGCCGGACCAGACCTCCGGGTACGCACCGGTGGGTGAGGACGTCCCGACGTTCTGGGACAGCCTGGAGACCCGGATGCGCACCGGCAGCGGCGTCGCGCTGACCGGCGTCCCGACCGGCCTGTCGGACCTGGACGCGCTGACCGGCGGGCTCCAGCCCAAGCAGCTGATCGTCATCGGGGCGCGCCCGGCCATGGGAAAAAGCACCCTGGCCCTGGACATCGCCCGGCACGCGGCGATCGTGCACGGCAAGACCGCCGCGTTCTTCAGCCTGGAGATGGGCCGGGACGAGATCTCCCAGCGCCTGTTCTCCGCCGAGGCCCGGGTCGCGCTGCACCACATCCGGTCCGGCAGCGTCACGCCCGAGGACCTGGACCGGCTCGCTGCCCACACGCCGGCCGTCCAGAACGCACCGCTACTCGTGGACGACTCGGCGGACCTCTCGATGATGGAGATCCGTTCCCGGGCCCGGCGGATCCAGCAGCAGCGGGGCCTGGACCTGCTGGTGATCGACTATCTCCAGCTGATGCAGTCCGGGACGACCCGACGGCCGGAGAGCCGGCAGCAGGAGGTCTCCGACATGTCCCGCAACCTCAAGCTGCTGGCCAAGGAACTGAACGTTCCGGTCATCGCCCTGTCCCAGCTCAACCGCGGTTCGGAGCACCGCACCGAGAAGCGGCCGGTGATCTCGGACCTGCGGGAGTCGGGATCGATCGAGCAGGACGCCGACATGGTGATCCTGCTCCACCGCGAGGACGTGTACGAGAAACTCTCGCCGCGCGCCGGCGAGGCGGACCTGATCGTGGCCAAGCACCGCAACGGGCCCACCGCCGAGATCACGGTCGCCTTCCAGGGGCACTACTCGCGCTTCGTCGATATGGGCCAAGCGTGATCCCGTACGGGCCGGGAGGCGCCGTTATGCGGCTCCCTGATCGCCTGTCAGCCCTTTCCGGCACCCCTCGTCCGGGGTGCCGTACTGGGCCCGCAGATCGGCGTACAGGGGCACGGGTGGTCGTGTAGACCGGGTGGCATGACGAAGCCCCTTCCGCTCACGGTCGGCGATCTGCGGCAGCTGCTGGCCGACGCTACCGACGAAACCCCCGTCGTGGTCCATGCCGACATCCTGGACGGTGATTTCGTCTCCGTGCTCCGCCTGGAGTCGGTGGGCAGAGCCTGGACCGCCGAGGGCGTCCAGGAGGTGACCCTCACCGCAGGACTGGGCGAGGGCCAGACGATGCGCAAACCGCCCCTGTCGCGCTTCTGAGCGTCTTTCTGTAACTCAAGGCCTCCTGGCTCCAGGGCGGGCCTGTTCGTCCGTCAGATCGCCACCCAGGGGCCTTGTTGGCCTTCATGGCGCTTCGGGCCCTGTCGAGATGGTCGGCGGTGCGCCCGCGGGTACGTCGCGGCGGGGCGGGAGGAAGCGTGCGCCCTCGTCCTTGAGCACTTGGTGCAAGGGGCTTGAGGCGGCTTCTGCGAAGCTGGATGCAGGTGAAGCCGATGCCTGCCCGGAAAGGGCACGGCGATCGGCTTCACGCGGGCGGATGCGCCAACATCCTGCCCGTAACCCCTGGTGCGCCGGTTGGAGCCAGTAGCAATCAGGGCAGAGGCCGGGCCTTGCTAGGCCGCGCGCCTTCTGGAGATGAGTGTGCCCGGCGAGCGGTGATCATGCCGGAGCGAGCGGGCGCGAAATTGAATCAACCCAGGTCAGATGTGCGGAGGGCGAGTGACGCCCCGGCGCGGGGTGGTAAGCGAATCGCGAGCATAACGTCCCGCTTCGTTGTGCCCCGCAGTCAGTACTGCCTGGCCCGTTGGCCTGGGCATACCCGTTTCAGGTGCCCCGTTTGTCCGCATTCAGGGTTGTCATTACACCGTGGTAGGCGTCGCACGGTGCTCTGACCTGCACTGTTGCACCACGCCACCGCCACGTAGGTCCTGCCGGCGCGCTACATCCCGTACCTGAGCGACAAGTTCGCGCCCCGAGTTCACGTTGGTGCGTTGGTGAATCAAGGGCCTGACCCACTCTCAGGACCCCTTACAGGCCTGGGAAACTTGCCCCAGCAAGTAGTCCATCTGTGCGCAGGGAGCGCCAACTCCCCCAGACCGCACTACGGGCTTTCCGGTTGGAGCCAAGTAGCACCGTCCGGCGATCTCACGGTCGCCGGACGGTAGTAAGGGAGACCCAGTCATGGGCAAGAAGCCCATCGTCGCGGCCAAGACCGCGACCATCGAGTCGGCGACGGCCGACACCACCGTCACGATGAGCGGCCGGTTCGCCATGCCGCACGCGCTGGTCATCATCGTGTCCATCGTCACGGGCGCGTTCCTCGCCCCGGACACGATGAGCGTCCAGGACGTCCTGCTGCTCCTGGCGGGCACCGGCGGTATCGGCGCCGGGGTTGTCCTCGTGGTCGTGACCGGAGGGCGCCGAGGCAGCCGCATCGCCCGCTCCGTCCGCGCGTACTTCGGCTCGGACGACTGAGGTGGCCGGCATGGGACGCCCCGAGAACGAGGTGGACCAGACCGTTCCTGCCCGCGCGGCGCTCGCGGAGTTCCTCCGCGAGCGCCGGCGGGCGGCCGGCCTGACCTACAGCCAGATGTCCGAGGTCCAGGGCGGTTGGCTCTCGAAGGCCACCTTCGAGCGCGCCGCCTCCGGTTCGACCGTGCCCGCCGCGGACACCGTCGAGCAGTTCATCATCACGACCCTCACCGAGAACGACGTCTTCGGGCCCGAGGTGTTCCTGAACCGGGGCCACGACCTGTGGGTCAAGGCCCGCCGGGCCACCCGGGCGCCGTACTACGTCCACAAGGCACCCGACCCCACCTTGATCTCGGACACCGCGGGCTTCCTGCGCGCGCTGCGCCACCAGCATGTGTGGGCCGGCTGTCCGACTCCCGGCGAGATGGAGGCGACGGCCAGGACCGGGATGCTGCCCAAGACCTCCACCCGTCGCATCATCGCGGGGGACACACTGCCCGCGGATCCCCCGCAGGCCCTCGCCTTCCTGCAGGCCTGCTACGTCCAGGGGGAGACGGAGCTCGAACGGTGGCTCGCCGCCGCCGTCCGGGCTCTGCGCGAGGACCCGACCCGGTCGAAGGACGTCGGCAAGTGGGTCGAGGCCCATCAGGAAATGGCCCGGCAGGCCAAGGAGAAGCAACTCGCCTCGGTGACTCCGCTGCCCGGGCAGGAGGAGCAGCGCGCAGCATGACGTGACGTACCACCTACGGCGCCCCCGCACGGGGGCGCCGTAGTCATGTGGGCAGTGGTTCAGGCAGGCGAATGCTCCCGAGATTCGTGTCCGGGGCGGCTCGCGTTCGGCCCGCAGATCGCCGTACCGCGGCTCCCGGCCCGTCAGGGGGTGCGGGGCCGGGAGTACGGCCGCGACTACGGCGTCCTCACCCCCGGCCCGCTGTCTGCCAGACGCATCTTGCTCGGGCCGGGGCTCAGGGTTCAGTTGCTTGCTTGTGGTTCCTCGCCGTCGGTTCGCGTGTCGTCGAAGTGTTCGGCCCGGGTTGCCGGCAGTTGCTTCTTCGCGGGCCTGGGCCGGTTCAGGAAGCGACGGGTGATGGCGGTGGTGAGGGCCGCCAGAGCGGCGGTGGGGAATCCGGACAGCAGACCGTGGGCGATCTCCTGGCATACCTGGTGCAGCATCGTGCGTGCCTCCTTGATGGACACGGAAAAGGGCAACGCACACAGATCAGCCCGGGTGGGGGCGCAGCCGCCGCAGAGTGGGCTGCCTTGCAGATGCTTGCTCCGGCCTTGAAGAAGTCCGTGGTCAGAAGGGCGCAACCTCCTAGGATCGGCTCAAGACTGCGGGAGATTGAGGGGGATTCCATGGCGGGGCCGGCAGGAGTACGGACTGAAGAGCAGCTCATGCACCAGCTTCGGCAGCTCGTTGATCACAGCCGGATCGCGGTTCAGCAGCTGGCCCGGTCCGCCGGGGTATCGGAGAACACCATCCGGGCCATGGCACGGGATGGCGCCCCGTTCCCGCAGCAGAGCACCCTGGAAGCTGTGGTGAAGGCTTGCGGCGAGGACCCGAAACCGTGGATGGACGCCTGGCACCGGGCCAGCGACGCCCGTCCCCGGCCCGAACGGAACGGCGGCTCAAAGACAGCCCAGCTGCAGATCGACGAACTCACCAAGGTCGTGGGCCAGCTGGTCGAGCAGGTGGCACTGCTGACCGCGAAGCAGGATGCCGTCGTCGACGAAGCCCAGAACCAGCAGGTACGCAGTAAACGGGCGTACCACCGGCTTCTGGTCAGCCTGCCCGAGGCCCGCTTCACTCCGACCAAGTGGGTACAGAAGTCCGCCACAGACTTGACCGTGTGTTGGATCCCGGAGCAGCCGGCCTACGCATCGAGCGACGTAGATGGCGTTCTGGAAGAGCTGATTGGCATGACCTCGAAACAGAAGTCGCTGCCGGAGCTCCGGACCATCCTTATCTCGGTCACCCCCAACATCGACGTGGTCGAGGAACGTGTACTCGGCATCGACGACGACCCGTCGGACTATCCGGCGGTCTCCCGGACCCAGGTCGACGGGTACCTCAGGGAGATGAATAAGTGCCTGCGCAGCTACTTCGCAGAGCTGGCCGAGGGGCCTTCCCCTGAAGCGCCGTGACGAGAGCATCAGGCGATCCCCGAGTGGGCCAGGGTGCCGCGGGGATCGCGATCCAGCGAAGCCTGCGAATGTGCTGTGACGTGCGTCACTGAAACATTTGACGCTTAACCCCCCATAACTAAGGCAGCGGCAGAACTTGCGCCGCTTGCCCATACCTGTGCTCAGCGCCCCATTCAAGATCTGACCGACCGTTAAAAGGCCAGGTCAGGCATTGAATGGGGCGTTTTTTCATGGCCAGAGTGAGCCGGGCTTGCGGAGCTAACCCTTCGCCGTTCCAAAGTGCTGCCTATGACGCCGCATCAACGACGTCGTGCTGTCCGCGGTGCTGCCCGAGACCAAGGGGTGCGCACCACTCAAAGATTCGCCCGCCTGCGTGCCGGCCCGGCACACCGACTCGAAAGGACACACCGTGTCCACCCTCGACCTGACCGTCCTCGCCCTGGCCCTGTTCGTCGGGCTACTCCTGATCCTTGTCTCCGGCCTGGTCCTCGCCGGCCTGATGTACGTGACCCACCGGCACCCCCGCATGGAGCGGCCCCTGGGCATCGGAGGGCTGTTCGCGGGAGTGATCATCGCGCTCGTGGCGGTCCTGCTCGCCGCCGTCGCTGTGGTCGCACAGTGATGGGTGGCTTTGTCCATGAGAACGGGCTCTGGCACAACTTCCGTGAAGCCCCGTCGGCCGGGGCTCGCGCGGGCCTCTGGACGAGCTGCTGGTCTGCCGGTTCGCCAGGGTCGCCGGCCTCGGACGCCGAGATCGGTACGGTTTCACGGAAGTTGTGCCAGAACCCGTTCTCGTGAACAGAGCCACCCGGTGGACCTCTGCGGTCACAGCACTAGATGTCAGAGCAGGCCGCACAGGTCAGCGAGCCAGTGGCCGCCGAAGCCGAGGTCGGTGGTGAGGGGAATGACGATGCACGCAATCGCGGCGAGAGGGGCTGCGAAGAGGAGGCAGCTGAAGTGGGCGTCGGAATGTTGCTCGTCCGTTGATGCAATCGCGAAAACACCGACCGCCCAGACAACGAGGCTGGTGACCAGAGCTCCGAGCGCGGTGAGGCTCTTCGCGATCCAGGAGGGCCCGCTGGTGTCGAAGACGCCGGCCGCGGTGACCCAGATGAGACAGACCGCCCCCAGAGCCAGTGCCGCTATGGCGGCCTCCCCGCGATGAATCGGCTTCCTGGGGGCCCTGGGGGCCGGACGGGTGATCCATTTGAACGAGGCGTGGAAGGCGTTGACCTCTTCAGCCGTGGCCCCCAGAGCGCGCAGGATCCGCTTCCAGTCACGAACATAGAGGTGGGGGAGTTTGCCCTCGTCGAACCACCGGGCCGCGTACTTCGGATCGAGGCCGGGGCTTGCGCTTGCCAGACGTTCCGCTGTCCACCGGTGGCGGCCTCCGGCCCGCTCGCGCAGCGCCTGCATCTCGCGGAAGAGCTCTTCGCGTGTATCGGCGGTGCCCAGCAGAGGCTGAGACCCCGCCGAGGATGAACTACGGGATCCCGCCGACGATGAACCGGAAGCGTCGCTGGAGGCTCTTTGCGACGTCCCCTCTTTGCCCGACTGCTGGCCTGTGGCCTGCGTTGACACACTGGAAACGGTCTCGGGGGAGTGCTTCTCGGAGCGGGTGGTGCTCTCCTCGATCAGGCGACGGTTCTGGCCTCGCAGGGTTTTGATCTCACGCTGCAGCCGAAGGGCCTCGTCGCGCTGCTCGGTGAGTTCGGCTTCGAGTTGCCGGGCGTAGTTCTGCGCGTCGGCCAAGTGCTGGTCCTGTTCCCCGACGCGGGCGCGCAGCTCGATCTGGCCGCTCTGGGCGGTACGGGCCTGTTCCAACGCGGCCTCCAGCTCCTCGGTCAGCTGCTGGGCGTGCGTGGTGAGATCCTCCAGTTCCTGCTCGGTGGCCTCTTTCTCGCCCTTCACCTGAGCGAGTTCCTCTCGCAGGTACACCAGCTGAACGGCGGGGGAGCGGCTGGCTTCATGGGCCCGGCCGCACAGGTCCTCCAGCTGCGTGCGCACTGCGGCGGGCATGGGCCTGGCGGCCGTGGCGAGGAAGGTCTCCAGCATCTGCAGGAAATGCGGTGGTGCGATCCGGTCACCGCTGAGGTAACGGGAGAGGGTCGCCGGCGCGATCTGTGTCGCCTTCGCGATCTCGCGCTGCGTGCCGCCGTGAGAAACGAAGTCGGCCACCGCGGAACGCAAGGTGGCCGCGTACGCAGCCGCCGGCCCCACGGAACTCGGCTGATCCATCCAGTGCCCCCTCCGGTGCCCCGGCGGTCCGGCGGAGCAGATCCCCGCATTGTCACCCGCCGCACCACCACGGCGAAGGGACTTCGCGACAGCGGAGCCGGCTGCCGCGTTACCACTTGGCCGGGAACTCCTCGTTCCCTCTCCCGCACGCCGACAGCCCGCCAGACCCTCGATACGAGGCGCAACGGCGCCCCACGAATCGAGAGTGGAGCGAGGCCCCAATGACCGTCTCAACGAACCTGATCCCAGCGCTGCTGTCCGCCGCAGCCGGCCTGGCGATGGCACTGAAAGGAACAGTGCAGGGGCCCGGTCTCATCCTGGGCCTGGCCGCCCTCGCCCTGCCGGCGCTGCGCGTCATCCTTCGTCACCGGTTGCACGTCCGGGCCGTCGCCAAGGCTGAGGCCGCCGACCTGCCCGCCCTCTTCCGCGCCTTCAGCCCCAACGAGGCAGAGCCGGCCCCTCCAGACAACGCCGGCCCATAACGGCGCGGGAGCCTTCCCGGCCACGGTGGCCGTGAACGTCTCCGGTTCCGGCGGTACGTCGGGATGACGTACCGGTGGTGAGCGCCAGGAGCTTGATGTCGTCCGGGCGGGGCTACGCGGTGGAGGCTGGGGTTTCGTGTGGCCGGTAGGGGGCTATTGGAAGTAGTCGGCGTACCGGGGCCCCCTTGACCAAGCTGCCGACGTGCGGGTCCTCCAGCGGGGAGTTTGGTTGAGGCGCCCTCGCCGGCCGCCGCCGCGGCGGTAGGGGCGACGATCGGCGTCGACGGCCAGGAGTGCCATGTCGTGCAGACGGGCGTGAGGGAGGTTTGTCTGTGGGGTGGAGGGCTACGGTGCGGGCTCGTAGGTGACGGTGGTGCCGGAGCAGTCCTCGGCTGTGCCGAGCAGAGCCTGGCGCTCGGCGTCATCCACGGCGAGGTCCCAGCGGAGTTTCGTTCCGACCCAGGTCGCGGCGTAGGTGCAGTGGTAGGCCGCGTTCGTGGGCATCCACTGGGCGGGGTCCTTGTCGCTCTTGGACCGGTTGGAGGCCGCGGAAACCGCGATCAACGTATCCGGGCTGCCCTGGTCGTTGGCATAGGCCTCGCGCCGCTCCGGGCTCCACGCCGTCTGCTCGGAGTCGAAGACTTCGGCGAGCGGCACGAAGTGGTCCACGTCGAGCTTGCCTGCGTCGGTCACCACCAGGCCGTCGTACGCGCTGCGCCAGGTCCCGCCCGACAGCTTGCAGCCGGCCGCGACTGTAGGTGCTTCGACGGCCTCGGCGAGGATGACCTCGCGGCGTGTGTCGCAGCCGTCCGAGGGCAGCAGCCCGCGGTTCCAGTGCTTGTACAGGTTCCGCTTGTAGCCGTCCCGGTGCTCCTCGGCGACGGGGAGCCGGTCGATCGCGTCGAACAACGCCAGTGCCACCCGGGCGCCGGGGGCGCCGGCGGGAGTCTGTGCCGGGGCATACGAGGTGAACGGCTGCTCGTCCACCGGCGTCCCGCCGAGAGCGCTGGCGGGGCCGGTGGTGGCGAGCAGGGGCAGGGCGGCGAGAGCGAGCGCGGGAAGGCCGCGCCTCATCAGGGAGATCATCACGGGTCGTGATGTAACAGCCGCCCCGTGCCGCGCGTGAGAGGGATGACGTTCCGTCACCCGATCGCGGTGCAGGTTCACCTGAAGAAACGGATCACCAGCCGGTCGGTCGCTGGGTGCGGGCTAGCCACGCCGCGTTGCACGATGCAGTCCGGCACGTACGTGACAAAAGGGACGGGTGTCCCCGCTTTTCCAACGCGCGACCGTGTCGCGGAGTGCCCGTCACTCGTGACCCGGGAGACGTAGACTTCCACGCTGTCGAGAAACACGAAGAGAGACCCACTGCAAGGCCGTTGCTTTGGCGGGCAGGCCTGGCGGCGGATCTCTCTCACGTTTCGCGTCCAGTGACGTCCATCCCCCTGTCGAGAGAACGGAGCTTCGTGACGCACTACGAAGGTAACTCACTGGACTGACTCCGACCCGCTGATCTGCGAGGTCCGGCCCCCTCAATGCGCCCGGCCCTGGTTCCGTGCGCCCGAAAAGGAGCAGCAATGCCCAGTGAGAAGCAGCGCGACGTTCTGTCCGTGCTGGTGGCAGTCATCCTCGGCTACATCGGCTACATCCACCCCAGCGCGGTGTCGGCACTGACCCTCGCAGCCGCGGTGTGGGCGGGGATGTGCACGTACCTGAAGGAGTAGCCCACCGCGGTCAGGGGACGTCGCCCTCCCACACCCACGGCCCGTCCGGGCGGCTGAACGTCGGCCCGTACGACGCCCGCCCGCCCGGCCCGTAGGTGCTGTGAGGGGTGATCAGGAAGGCGCCGGCGGTGATCTGGTCGTCGGTCCAGCCGGTCACCTCGAGCAGCTGCCCGTCCAGCGGCCCGCCGGTCAGCTCACGGTAGTCGCGGCCTGGCTGCGGTCCGGCCTCCGGGGTGTCGTGGTCAGTGCCGTACACCCGTGGTTGTTGCGTCATGCGACCAGTCTGGTGCCGGCGTACGGCGGGCCGGGCCGTTCGTGAGTGGCGACGCGGTTTACGGAACGCAGGAAGGCCCCGAACCGAAGTTCGGGGCCTTCCCCACGTCCTGCGCTGTTCTACGGGGCATACCCAGTCCGCAATGCGGGAGCCTTCGATTCCGCATGCTCACAGGAAGCTGACGTACCGGTTGTAGTCCGGCAGGACCTCCTTGCTGAGCATGTCGCTGATGGTGCTGCGACGCAGTCGGCCGTTGCTCCGCGCCTCAAGCTTCCGGAGCGACGGAGAACCAGCCCAGATGTGCACGGCGCGCAGCGCCTCGACGAGGCCCTTGGCCTTGGTCACGCGCAGAGGGTCCGGCTGACCGAACGACGGCACCGTCTCGGCACCGTCTCGACGAGACGCACGGTGGTTTGGCGGCGACGGGGGCGCTCGCCGATGCCGAGGTGCTGCTCAACGCGGTGGGGCGCACAGTCCTGGCCGTAGTTGCGCCACTGCCAGAGGGAACAGCGCGTCTTTTCCCCTGCCCGTAGCGTGACGCCAGACGCCAGACGCCAGACGCCAGAGCAGCGATGCGGTGGTCTCTCCGGGCACCGGCGCGGCCAGGGCCGGGGTGGGGTGGGCCGAAGACGGTGACCATGGGCCTCGGACCTGTCGGTGAGCGGGAGGAGGGGGAGGAGGAGAAAGGCTTGGGGACGGGCACAGCAAGCGGCCCCGGGGCGTCGCCCCGGGGCCGGTGGGTGCTCTTCGGCGGACCAGGGCGGGGAGGCACAACCCCGCTTCCTCCTGGTCCAGCGTCTCGGCCCGAAACCGCTTCTCCATGCGGACGACGGGCTGGGGGACTGCCGAGTGACCCTGCAGCAGGCGCCGTCGGTCACGCGGAGATTGGGGGGTACAACCCCTCCGGTGGCCCGTCCTCGGCCTGCTGCGTCTTCGACGGTACAGGCACCCCTGATGCGTGGTCAACAAGCTTCTACGGGACGCCCGTTAGTCACTCCACCCTAGCGCCGGGCTAGTGACGACCTTGCTGGTCTGATGACAACCCTTGCGTAGGGGTGGTTGATTGCTAGAACCCGGCACTACAGTACTTAAGAAAACTTCTCCTACTAGGAATTACGGCGGTGACCCGGTGCAAGCGGATCAAATGGCAGAAGCGGCTAGGTCGCCCTCGCTGCGCGCGTTGAAGATGGCGGAGAGTGCCGGACGGATCGGACGGCGCAGGGCTCAGGTCCGGTACACCTTCGTCGAGCGCTTCACTCACACCGAACAGCCGCCGCCGATGGCCCGCATGCTCCGTGGCGGCCGCGGCGGCCAGGTCCGGCTCAAGCTCTACCTGAGCTACCTGTGGCTGCAGAAGGAGGACGCGGCCAGGGAGCTGGCCATCCGGCACAGCGCCTGGGCCACGCTGCTGGACCTGCCTGATCCCGAGAAGGCCGGGGCCCGCCGCATCAGCGATGCGCAGGCCTGGCTGGAGGAGCACCGCTTCATTGACGTGCGCCGGACCGGCCGGCTCAACCTTGTCACCGTCCTGGACGAGAACGGCCGCGCAGAGCCCTGGATCGCCCCGGGTGCGGCTGCGAAGAAGGAGAAGGAGACCAGCGACCTCGGCGTACTGCTGCACCGCTACATCCAGATCCCGCAGACCTTCTGGACCCGCGGACACATCGCCGTGCTCTCCGGCGCCGCGGTGGCCATGTTCCTGGCGCTCCTGTGCGAGAACGGCGGACTTGGTGAGGACGTCCCCTTGTGGTTCAGCCCCCGTGACGCCGAGGGCCGCTTCGCCCTGAGCGAGGACACCCGCAGCAAAGGACTGAGGGAACTCGGCAACGCGGGGCTCGTCACCACCAGGCGGCGCCCGGTCAATGAGACCGACTTCCAGGCCGAGGCGCTCTATATGCGCAACGTGCACTTCCTGCGGATGGAACGCCTGTCCGAGACCGCAGCCCTCACTCCCCGGCGCCGCGTAGTGAGGGTTCCCAGGCGGCGCGGGCCCGCTGAGGACGACGAGTAGCCGGCTCGGCCACCGGTCCGGCATCACGTCTGTTGGCCGGGCGGGATCCCGCCCGGCGGGCCGGGACGCCGGGGTGCCCGGCTCTGTCCTGTGCGAAAGCGCCCCGCTTGCGGCGTTGGCTGCCGCCTTAGGGGAACCGCGCCGGGAGGGAAACTTGCTCGATCTTCGAGCTTGCTTAACTAAGGAAACATGAGAAGTAGAGTTAACTTGCCTGTAAGTGGAGCTTGCTTAATCAAGGAAAGTTCCTCAACCAGGCAAATTGTCACTTTAAGTAGCCGTTGGAGTAGATGTGGATCTGAAAAGTGACGGAGAGGAGTCGCCGAGGCAACTCTTCGATACGGGCCTGGAGCAGTTGCGCGGTCTCTTCGGCGAGGGCTGGACGGTTGAGGCGGCCCCCGGCTATCAGCAGGATGCTTCTGACTGGTACACGGACCGCGTCATCGAGATCCGCTCCACCGATCTGGGCCACACCACCCGGTACGTGGTGGACCTGAAGTCCTCACTCACGCCTCGCACCGTCAACACCGAGCTCCTGAGCAAGCTGCACCTGGTCCGTCAGGTGAACTCGTTCACCTCGCTGATGGTCATGGCTCCCTGGATCTCTCCCAAGACCCAGAATCTCCTGCGCGCTCACGGCATCAGCTATCTGGATCTGACCCGCAACGTCTGGATCCGGGCGGACCGTCCGGCCATCTTCATCTACACCGAGGGCCAGATGCGAGCCCCGCGCAGCGCCTCGCCGTCCTCGTCGGCGGTGACCTTGTCGGGCTCGAAGGCCGAACGCCTGGTGCGCATCCTGGCGGACGTGAGGCCTCCCTACCGTGCCAGCGACCTTGCCGAGGCGACCGGGCTCAGCCTCGCCTATGTCTCCCGGCTTCTGGGGGCCCTCGAGGACCAGCTTCTGATCCGGCGCGATGGTCGCACCATCCACACGGTCAACTGGCAAGGGCTGCTGCGCGCCCGGGCAGAGCATTCCCACTTGCTCAACCTGAGTCCCTATAGCGGCTTCATCGCTCCCAACGGCATCGACTACCTACTCAACCAACTCCGCAACGCCTCCGCCTCCCGCCACCTCATCGCCATCACCGGCTCCTACGCCGCACGGGAGGTGGCTCCGCTGTCCGTCGGCGGGCAGCTCATGGTCTACATCCGCCCTGACCACTTCTCCGGCGAATTCGTGGACCATCTCGGGCTTCTTGAGGTGAAGCAGCAGGCTGACGTGCTCTTCCTCGATGCCCACGACCCGGTGGTCTTCTGGAATTCCCGCACTGTCGGCGGCCTGCGGCATGTGGCACTCAGCCAGCTCGCCCTCGACTGTCTCAGCGGTCCCGGACGTCTACCAGCCGAAGGCGAAGCAGTCCTGGAGAGAATGGCCGCCCACGAACAGTGGAGGAACTTGGACATTCACACGATCAAGGACTGGAAGGCCGCCTAAGCTCAGCTGTCCTGTGCAGTGAGCAAGGGTGGGGAGACAATGGCCATAGTTCCTGAAGGCGTGGATGCCCAGCAGCTCCACGTAGTTGCGCGCCGGGTCCTCCTGGACGGACTGACCGCCCTCAGCGACCAGCTCGACGCCCTGACCGTCGTCGGCGCGCAGGCCGTCTACCTGCGCACACCCGAGGCCGCCCTGCGGACCTCTCCCTTCACCTCCGACGGCGACATCAGCATCGACCCCGACCGCCTGCAGAACGCCCCGCTTCTCGATCAAGCGCTCCAGGAGGCGGGCTTCGAGCTGCTGCGTGACAACCAGCCCGGCTTGTGGGCGCGGACTCAGCAGATCGGCGACCGCGAAGTTCCGGTCGAGTTCGACCTGCTCATGGCCAAGGGACTGGCCCCCAGAATCGGCAGTCGCAGTGTCAAGATCCCCCCGCACGGTGTGATGTCAGCGCGATGGGTCCCGGGCCTGGAAGTCGCTGCCGTCGACCGCTCACCCATGACCATCACAAGCCTCGAGGCGTCCGACCCCCGAGCGGTCACTGTGAACGTCGCCGGCCCCGCCGCCCTCCTTGTGGCCAAGGCCTTCAAAATCAACGACCGCCTGAAGCAAGCGGATGACCGCCCCGCACGCCTTGCCAACAAGGACGCCGGCGACGTTCTGCGCATCATCCGAGCCATTCCCGTGGCTCAGGTCGCAGCCACTTTTGCCGGCCTGCGCGACGATCCCCGAGTCGGCGAGATCACCCGGGAAGGCCTGCAGCTCCTCCAAGACATTTTCGGTGGACCCACCACGCCCGGCGTCAACATGGCAGTACAGGCCCTGAGCGGTGACCTGCCCGAATCCACAGTTCGAGCCCTCGCGCCGGCCTACGTCTCCCGCTTGACCTGACGCAGCGGAATCGGCTGCGCTGACGGCGCAGCCGTACCTCTTCGTTGGTGTCCCCGGCAGAGCTTCCAGGATCAACACCGCGATCTCATCCGGTGATGCCGATGCGGGTGAGGGGGTGTTGTTGGTGAGGGTGGAGGATGTGCTGGCGGGTGCGTTGCTGCGCGGCCCAGCGTTTGGAGCGTTCCTTCGGGTTCGTGAGGGCGTCGGGAACTGTCGCGCCACCCGCAGGGGCCCCCGTCGCCGTGTCGTGCCCGTCGTGGTTGTCGTTGAAGGCGCGTGGCTACATCGGCTTCATCCACCCCAGCGCGGTGCCGGCACTGGCCCTCGCAGTCGCGGTGTGGGTGGGGATGTGCATGCACCTGAAGGAGTAGCCCACCGTGGTCAGGGGACGTCGCCCTCCCATACCTACGGCCCGTACGAGAGGCCCGGCCGCCCGGCCCGTACGTGTTGCGAGGGATGGCTCTGTACGCGAGAAAACGGGCGGCACTTCGACGCCGGTTCGGGAGGCGCTGGCGTCGGGCCGCAAAGTTCCAGGCTTGGAGCTGGGGCCTCAGAAGGGCGGTTCGCTAGGATATTGCGATTTCTCGACTGCTTCCGCCCACTCCGTCCCTGGTTGCCAATCTTGGAAGGGATCGTTCCGCTCGGGTTCCTGCAAGGGGTCCGAACCGTTCGTTCGCCAGGCATGCGCAGGAACTCCCGGCGCCGTCGGCCATCCTCCCCGCCCCGCCTGCCCACTCGAGGCTGTCGGCCATGCTCCCAGCCCGGATCCTCTGCTTTGCTGCGCCAGCCCTCTACGGTCTCCTCCCTCAGTCGCAACGGCCGAGACCTGACCTGTGTCTGCAGCGTGCGCCATTTCTGCATCCTCTATCGCCGCCTGCGCTTCAGCTTCGGCGACGGTCACAGGGCGCGTGGACTCCCCACTGCCTGCTTCATCCTTCTGTGCCCATGGATTTGGCATGATCGGTTCCCGTGCTTGATGCGCGGCCTCGACTGCTTCATCCCACAGGCGTTTCACCCGTTGCCCATGGGTGACCTCTGAGTACTCCGGCTCGCCTTGGGGCGACGTCCCATCACGTTCACACAGCACGGTCAGGACTGCTTCTACGGTGGTCCACCGCTGAGGAACGGTCTCGCCGCGCAGCATCTTGCGGATTGTTTCGCGGCTTGCTGAACCCCTCAAGGCGTCATGGCTGGCGATGTCGTCGGCGATCTCGGTCAACGACGGCCTTCCCGCGGCCTTGTACCAGTCATAGAGGGCTTGCGTGAAGCCCCGGACCGGGCCCGGCGGAAGGACCCACTCACTCGGCATGGTGATGAAGCGGCCCATGTTCCCCCCTTCTTCCCCTTGCCACCAGCTGTCCAGCGACGTCCAGAAGAGTCTAGCCACGACAACTGATGACAAGTCACGTCTACCCAAGGCAGTACAAGACCCGTCGGAACAAAGATCGGCTGGACGAGACAACCAGCCCTCCCAGGGGGCGAGGGTTGTGGAGACGGACCAGACAAGTTCAACGACAACACCGCGTACCGCACCGACCCCGAGGGGGACACCATGACCACCGCTCCATCCCCGCCCCAACCCGACGGCGCTCCCGCGCCCGGCCCTGCCGTTCCCGACCGTGAGGCGTGGGTGCTGCCAGTGGCCGTGATCGGAGTGGTGGTCGTGCTGATGGCGTGCGCGTTCGCCGCGTTCCTCGTCCACGCCTATCCGGTACTCAAGGAACCGCTGACGATGGCCGTGGGCATAGCGACGCTGGCCGGACTGCTCATCGCCACGGTGGTGCTGCTGCACCGCAGGCAATGAGCACACGGACGTGGTGACAACAGCCCGCACCGGAGCTCTGCCGGTCCGGAGCGGTTGTGGGCGACGCAGGCCTCGACTGCTCGCCCCGCGGGATGCCCGACGGGTAAGTCGACGATTCCCTCCCGCCTCACGGGAGTGCCCCGGACATGTCGCTGACCAGGTGTTTTCGCGTGCTGGGCTGGGTTGCATGATGCCGTTCAAGCAAGTGAGTAAGGGCACCGCGTACCGGTATTACCTGCGTCAGGTCGCGGTCAGGGACGGCCGTCGGCCACGAGGTAAGAGCCTGGGCCAGGCGCAGGAGGAAGCCGGCGTTCCGCCTGGCGTATGGATGGGCCGCGCCCTGCCCGCCGTCGGCCTGTATGCCGGGGACGGGGTGACCGAGGCGCAGGTGCGCAACCTGTTCGGCGAAGGTCTCCACCCCGACGCCGACCAGATCATCGCCGATTGCCTGGCCGTCGGCGACACCCCGGCTACCGCGGCCAAGAAGGCCCGGCTCGGCTACCGGATCCAGAAGTGGACGGGCATCGACCTCGTCTTCCGCCCCCAGGGCAGCGTCCAGGTCCCTGGGCACACCACCGGTGCGCCGGCTCATCGAGCAGCTGCCGACCTGGGTCATCGAGGAGGTTCTGGCCGTGGCCGAGGTGGAGCATCTCTGGGTCCGCGTCGGCGCCGACAGCGCCGTGTAGTCCGCTCACCACAGTGTGATGGCTGCCCGCTTCCGCCACTACGAGAACCGCGACGGCCAGCCCCTCCTCCACGACCACGTCGTACTGTCCGGCAAGGTTCGCCGCCTGGACGACGCGTGTCCTTGGACAGCGAAGTTAGTCGACGACGACGCTCTAAACTGCGACGACTGAGTTCATTGTCAGCAGGAGTAGAGCTCCGAAGTTGATCGCTAGGGGCGGATGGCGATGGTGCTGACGGTGCCGTTGCCCCAGACGGTGGTGTTCATCATCATGCGTCCGTCCAACGACACTGCGGTAAATTCCGGCACGAAGCGCGTAGTGAACAGTGTCGCGAACCCGCTCCGAAGCTGGGTCACTTCGCTCGTGACCAGGTCCCAATCGTCGAGGAGACGGACCTGGACCCAGGCCCAGCCGTCATCTTCGGGCTCCCCGTCCGCAGGGTGCGTGTTGTAGCCGACGCCGAGGAGGAACTCGCGGTCCTGATTGAAGAGTCCGTATTGCGTTGCCATCCGATACCAACTCGCGTTGACCTTGTCAGCCATATCCGGGGCGTCGACGTCGGCAATCTCGTCCGGGTATGAGTCGAATCGCCCGTGCTCGGGGCGGGCACTCGCGGGTGAGCACCCTGCGGGCAGTGGCGGCAGCTGGACCTCGTCCCGGCGTCGTTGCACGAAGTGAAGCCCGGCGGGTGCGATCAGGGCGGCTATCTCGGTGTCGGTCAGCGTCACGGAGGCACGATAGTCGCAGGCAGATCGCCTGGTGTGCCATGCCATCCGCGACCACTGCACCGAACCCGAACCCCCGGACAGGCCGGCACCACTCACCTACCGCACCTTCACCCCCATTTGGGCACCCACCGCCCCGCCTACCTCGACCACACCCGCAACCCACCGGATCCACCACCGGGCCCAGGCCGAAGTCGCACGCCGTACCGTTCTCGCCCGTACGAAGACTGCGCTCCCGCCACCTCGTGGTCCTTCGACGGCGCCCGCACAGTTTTTCCCGCAGTTGCCGACGGGGCAGTGCTCAACGCCGCGACCAGGACATGCCTCTCGCTGAGCTGGCAGCCGGAACACCGCAGGGCCCCAGTTCTCCGACAGAGATCCAGCGTTCACATGAACGTGAGGGTCCTTCCGTGGCAAATTCGACGGCATGGATCAGGGACTGGCTGCTGCGGTAGCTGGAGTGGCAGGCCTCCTAGGAGCCGTCGGCGGGGCTGCAGTAGGTGGCTTTGCCGCCGTGCGAGGAGCGCGTATTGGTGCCGAGACGAACGCCTGGGCTGTGCGCCAACAGGTATCGGATCAAGCGGCGGCAGAACACGTTCACTGGGTGCGTCAGGAGAGACAAAGGAATTACCGGGAAGTTCTTGATGCCTATGGGGAAGTATCCTCCGAGGCATACGACTTCAGGATGAAGCTACGCGAAGGTTCTTCCGCTACTGAAGAGGAATTTAGAGACCTGAGTAGAACTTTCAACAGGGTTCACGTGACGTGCAGCCACCTTGTTCTGTTGGGCCCCGATTCCGTACATAACTCTGGGAGGTATTTAAGGACATGTGTGGGGAGAATGTACGAAACCCTTAAGTTCTGGTCCGATGAGCTCACGGAGACGCCGTCGCCGACGGAGGAAGAAATGCATGAATACGACGAAGAGGCTAAGGAAAGAGGGGCAGCAATGAAATATGCATATCAAGATTTCATGAGAGAAAGCAGAGACGCACTGCTCGAAATCGAGGGCACTCGGAGATAGAGCAACTATTCCCAGTTTGTGCATCGGCTCATAGACGTCGTGTGATGCGCACTGGGTGTGCAGTTCGAGCTTTCACTGGTGAGGGTAGCGGGGGGCGGGTACCGCGCTGCTCGGGTGTCGTTCGGTCGGTGAAGGTTGGTTGCCATGCGCGTAGGCGTGGGTCCTGTTGCCAGGCAGGCGCGACCCCGCGGGACGGGGAGCGGAGCGCCGAGGAGCGGGCCGAAGCGGAGGAGAACGCGCGTTTCTGGAAGAAAGCGCGGTCAGCCCGCGCAGCCCCCGGAACCCGGGGTCACCGACGATCACGGCTCTGACCCGGCAGACCCGCGCTCATACCCCCTGGGCGCTGCCCGCCCCTGGGATGGCGCACGGCGCCCAGGACATTTCGCCGGAGCGCTACGCCGCCTCGTAGCGGTGCGCGCGGAGGCTGCGCTACTGCACTCACGACGTGTCGCCGAGGAGCTGCTCGGGGTCGGGAAGGCCGGCCCGCCGTAGGAACTCGGCGACGTCGTGGCTGACGTGGGCGAGTCCGGCGATTTGCCCGCGGATGGTGATCCGCCGCCCGCCCGTCCTCGCACATCCCTTACCCGATGCTTGAGCCCAGTGCCAGCGCAGCGATGATCAGCGTTACCGCACCGAACCCGACCAACATCGCCACACCCAGCTCCCGGTGACGGTAGGCCAGGTAGGTGACCAGGCCACCGACCGTCAGGATAAGCAGGCCACCCAAGACGGCCAGCGCGTAGAGCCCCTGCGCAGTCAACGGGTCCCCCCTGCCAACTGCCGGCCACTCAACCCGGGGCCGTGGATCTGATGAAATACAAGATCCAGCGGGCACTTCTCCCTCACCATGGTGATGAGTCCTTTCGTTGGATGGAGGCCTGACGCCCACAAGGGACGACGGCCGAGAGGTTCTCCAACCACGATGAGCGACCAGCACGGTCGAATCGTCCGCCTGAGCGCATCCGGCGAACGTTCGGGGTTATCCGCGGACAACCCCAGCAGGCGTGAAAGCGCAGCTCAGAGCCACAGTTGACTCGACACTCGCTGTCGGGGCTCCGGGGTAGTCCGCGAACAACAGTGAGAGGGAACGGTGGCAGCCGAGAGGCAGCGATCTGGAGGCCGACCGGCCACCGCACCCCTCCAGGGGGCCTGCGAAGAACACCACCAGCTCGTCTCCCTCATGGACCTCTGGCGTGAGCAGGCCTCGCTCAACCGCGCCGAAGTGCTCCGCCGGCTCACCCCCGACCACTTCGGCGGCGAGATGCCCAAGCGCACAGCCGTCTACGCGATGTTCAAGGGCAAGGACATCACCTGGGAATTCCTCGAAGCAGTCGCTGACATCTGCACCGAGACCCCCGAGGACCAACAGGCTCTCTGTAACCAGGCCAAGCCCATCTTCACGAAGTCCGGCAAGGACCCCACCCCTCTAATCAGTCCAGAAGAGACGTCGCAGCAGCAGCTCATCGATGCACTGAGCGAACTCAAAGACGTCCAGGCCGAACTTCTCCGCGTACGTCAGCTCCGTGAAACAAGTGACCAGACCCTCATCGCTGCCAACCAGATGGTGATGATGCTGCTCATGGTCGTCGGCCAGCTGCAATCTCAAATCGCCAGCCTCAACCACCAGATCAACAATCTCGCACCCCGGCAGCCCAATGCAGATACACGGGCCCAGCTCCAAGAGCAGCTCTCCGAAGCCCAGATCCACCACCAGACAGCACAGAGTCAACTCGGGCGAGCTCAGCACGAGCGCGACGATGCCCTAGGCCTCTCACACGTTGCGACAGTCGAAGCACAAGCCCTCACGGAGGAAGCTCAGCTCCTGCGTGAAGTCAACGACCTGGGCGTCGACGAATCACTAGAGATCCCACTCCCACCCCTACCAACCTTTGGCTCAACCAACGGAAATCTCGGAGGGGT